>NZ_CDWTNB010000008.1:0-44905 GCF_977947065.1 Frankia sp. CgJB1 | reverse complement strand
GGGATACATTGTCGGCGGGATCTCCTGCGCCGTGATGGCACTCGCGGCCCTGCGCGCCTGCGGCCGCTGACCCCGCCGGCCCACCGGCCCCGGCTGTCCGGGGACCGGGCCGGCTGTCCGGGAATGGAGGAGGCAGGGGCAGACTGTGACCCGTGCGTGTGGGTTTCCTTGTCGAGCAGCTGCTCGCGCCGGTTCCTGGCGGGACCGGGCGCTACTCCGCCGAGCTCGCGGCGGCGCTCGCCCGCACCGCCGCCCCCGAGGACCGGGTGACCGGGTGGTGTGCCGGGCGCCGGGAGGTCGGTCCGGCCGTGTTGCCCGGCGTCTTCGGTCCGTTCCGACTTGGTCTGCCTCGCCGCGCACTCGCCGTGGCCTGGGCGTGTGGCGTGGGCCCGGCTCCGACAGGGGTGGACGTCATTCACGCTCCGACCCTGCTGGTGCCACCCGCGGGTGGTACCCGGGGGTTCGTGACCGGTTCGGTGGCGGACGCCCTGCGCGGCCTCGACGACCGGACCGGTTCTCGGACCGGGTCCCGGCGCGGGCGACGGTCCGGTGACTCCCGGCGTTCTCCGGATTATCGGCGCTCTCCGGGTTATGTGGACTCATCTCCACCTTCCGGACTTTCCGGCGCGCCGCCCCGTCCGTCGCTGGCTTCCTGGGCCTCCGGAACCGTCGCGCCGGCCCTGGGTAATACCCTGGATCGGCGCCGGCCGCGCCCGAAGCTCGTCGTGACGATCCACGACGCCGTTCCCTGGACGCATCCCGAGACCCTGACCCCGCACGGGGTCCGGTGGCACCGGCTGATGGGCGAACGGGCCGCACGCCACGCCGACGCGATCGTCGTGCCGACGCTCGCGGTAGCGGCCGAGATCGCCCGGCATCTGCCGATCCCCGAAGACCGCCTGCACGCGATCGGGGAGGGAGTCGCCGACGCCGTGGTCCGGGTTCCGCCCGATGCCGACGCCCGCGCCGCGCGGATGGGGCTACCCCCTCCAGGGCGTTATCTACTCACCCTCGCCACGCTCGAACCCCGTAAGGGCCTCGACACCGCGCTCGCGGCGCTGCGACGACCGGGCGATCCGGGCCTGCCGTTGGTCCACGTCGGCGCGACCGGCTGGGGTGGGCTGGACGTGCGCGCGGCGGCGGCCAGGCACGGTCTGGGCGCGGACCGGGTGCGCACCCTTGGGCGGCTCAGTGACGAGGATCTCGCCGTGGTCCTGTCCCGTGCGGGCGTACTGCTCGCGCCGAGCCGGTCGGAGGGCTTCGGGCTGCCGGTCGTCGAGGCGATGGCGCACGGTGTGCCGGTCATCGTCTCGGATGCCCCCGCGCTGGTCGAGGTCGGTGGGGGCGCCGCCGTGGTAGTCGGGGTGGACGACCCGGCCGCGCTGGGCGCCGCGGTGGCGAAGGTCATGGGCGATCCGGGCCTGCGGGGGCGGCTGTCGGAGTCTGGACGCCTTCGTGCCCGGTCATTTACCTGGAAAGGGGCAGCACTGGCGACGTGGGCGCTCTACCGTCGAGTCAGCGGTTCCCCCGCCGTGTCCGTCGCCGACGACGGGCGGGCGTAGTGTTGCCCCCGTTGAGAAGCAAGCGGTCACCGTGAAGCAAGCGACCACCCCGTCGCGGGTGGCGCGTCAGGGAGGGAGCGCCGTGGGACCCCGGGTGCTCGTCGACGCCACTTCGGTCCCGGCCGACCGTGGTGGCGTGGGGCGTTATGTCGACGGGTTGGTCGCGGCGCTGGGCGCGACCGGCGCGGACATGGCGCTCGTCTGCCAACGGTCGGATGAGGAACGCTACAGCCGGATGGCTCCACACGCCACCGTTCTGTCCGGGCCGGCGGCCATCGCCCACCGGCCCGCGCGGTTGGCCTGGGAACAGACCGGGCTGCCACTGGTCGCCGAACAGGTGAATGCCGATGTCATCCATTCACCGCACTACACGATGCCGTTGCGGGCGCACCAGCCCGTGTGCGTGACGATTCATGACGTCACCTTCTTCACCGAGCCCGACATGCACACCGCGGTGAAGGGCACGTTCTTCCGGTCCGCGATGCGCACCGCGGTGCGCCGGGCGGTCCGGATCATCGTCCCCTCGAAGGCCACCCGGGACGAGCTGGTGCGGGTGCTCGACGGGGAGCCGACGACCACCGACGTCGCCTACCACGGCGTCGACACGTCGACCTTCCATCCGCCGACCGAGGAGGACAAGCGGCGGGTGCGCCGCCGGCTCGGGCTTGGCGACTCGCGCTACGTCGCGTTCCTCGGGATGCTGGAGCCGCGCAAGAACGTGCCGAACCTCATCCGGGGCTGGGCCGAGGCGGTGCACTGGCGGGACGAGCCGCCCGCGCTCGTCCTGGCCGGCGGCTCCGGCTGGGACGACGACGTCGATGCCGCCGTCGCCTCGGTGCCGAGCCACCTGCGGGTGATCCGGCCGGGTTATCTGCGCTTCTCCGACCTGCCGGGCTATCTGGGAGGTTCGTCACTGGTGGCGTATCCCTCGCACGGTGAGGGCTTCGGGCTGCCGGTGCTGGAGGCGATGGCCTGCGGCGCCCCGGTTCTCACCACGCCGCGCCTGTCGCTGCCGGAAGTCGGCGGCGATGCCGTCGCCTACACCCAGCCGGACGCCGGCTCGATCGCCCGGGAGATGGGCGCCCTGCTCGATGACGCCGAGCGGCGCAGGCAGCTCGGTCAGGCCGGTCTCGCCCGGGCCCGGGAGTTTACCTGGGCGGCCAGCGCCGAGGCGCATCTCGCGAGCTACGCGCGGGCGGTCGCCGAGCGCTGAGGCGCCCGTCGGCCCGGCCCCGGGGCGAGGAACGCCGCAAAGGGCGCGCTACGGTCTCCTCGGTGCAAGGTGCCGTGCGTCGTCACGGGAACGTGTCGGGCGACCAGCGGTGGGCGAGAACGGGCGGGCGAGACATGGGTGTGGATCCGGAGATCCGGGTCGTCGTCGTGACCTTCCGGTCCGGGGAGGTGATCGGCGCCTTCCTCGACTCGCTGGCGAAGGCGACCACGCGGCCCTACGAGGTCGTCGTGGTGGACAACTCGCCGCACCTCGACGAGGGCACGAGGGCGGCCGCCGAGCGGGCCGAGGTGCGCCTGGTGCGCCCGGGTCGCAACCTCGGCTATGGCACCGCGGTCAACCGTGGTGCCGCCGGAGCCCGCGGGCCCTGGCTGGTGATCTCCAATGCCGACATCTCCTTCGCGCCCGGTGCGGTCGACGAACTGATTGCCGCGGCCGACCGCTGGCCGGGGGGCGGGGCCTTCGGCCCGGGGATCATCAATCCGGACGGGGCGCTCTACCCCTCGGCCCGGGACCTGCCCTCTCTCGGCCGCGGGGTGGGGCACGCCTTGTTCGGCTGGTGCTGGCCGACGAATCCGTGGACGGCCTCCTACCGGCGGGAGCGGGGCCTCCCCCGGGAGATGACCGCCGGCTGGTTGTCCGGTTCCTGCCAGCTGCTGCGCCGGGAGGCCTTCGAGGCGGTCGGCGGGTTCGACGAGTCCTACTTCATGTTCATGGAGGACGTCGACCTCGGCCGCCGCGTCGGCGAGGTGTCCTGGCAGTCGGTGTACGTGCCGTCCGCGGTGGTCGAGCACCTCGGCGGGCACTCGACGAAGCGGTCGTCACGGCGGATGGTGCTGGCTCATCACCGCAGCATGTTCCGCTACCTGTCCCGGCAGTACCCCGGCAACGCGCGCGCGCCGCTGCGGCTGCTGCTCGGGGTCGGTCTCGTGGTCCGGCTGCTGCTCGCGCTGATCTTCGCCCGGGACAGCGCGGGGGCGAAGGCGACCCGTTCCGCCGATCTGCTTCCCCGGGGCGGTGCCGCGCGGGGCGCCTGAGCGGACCGCGGCCGGCCGATGGCCGGCAGTCGAGTCGCTGGTAGCCGAGTCGCTGGTAGTTGAGGATGTCCTGGATGTCCGAGATATTTGGGATATCCGGACGGCTCGGTGAACCCCGGTCCGACGCAACGTGTCGAAACCATGGCATGCCGTTCGTCGTATGGTCCCGACCCCGATCCGTTTTCAGCGCCCACCGCGTGTTCTGCGACACTGACGCCCCATGGACGCAGTGATGCTTGTCGGCGGTCAGGGGACCCGCCTGCGACCGCTCACGATGTCGGCACCGAAGCCGATGTTGCCGGTCGCGGGGGTGCCGGTCACCGCGCACATGCTGGCTCGCGCGCGAGACGCGGGAATCGACCGGGTGGTGCTCGCCACCTCGTACCGGGCGGAGGTCTTCGAGGAGTACTTCGGGGACGGCTCGGCGCACGGACTCCAGCTGGAGTATGTCACCGAGACCGAGCCGATGGGCACGGGCGGCGCGATCCGCAACGTGGCCGAGCGGCTCCACGGGGGACCGGACGATCCGGTCATGATCTTCAACGGTGACATCCTCGCCGGTCTGGACATCCAGGCCCTCGTCGCGCGGCACACGGGGACCGGCGCGGCGGTCACCCTGCATCTGACCCGGGTGGTGGACCCGCGTGCCTTCGGGGTCGTGCCCGTCGACGACGATGGTCGCGTCACCGCCTTCCTGGAGAAGACCCCGGACCCGCCCACCAATCTGATCAACGCCGGGTGCTACGTGTTCCGGCGGTCCGTCATCGACACGATCCCGACGGGACGACCGGTCTCGGTCGAGCGGGAGACCTTCCCGGGACTGCTGGCCGCCGGCACGACGGTCATGGGTTACCCGGATGACACCTACTGGCTCGACCTCGGAACTCCCGCGGCGTTCGTGCAGGGCAGTCGCGATCTGGTGACCGGCCGGATGGCGTCGTCGGCGCTGCCGGGGCCGGTCGGGGACTGCCTGGTGCTGCCCGGTGCTGTCGTGGCCGCCGACGCCAAGATCGGTGGCGGGGCGACCGTCGGGACCGGTGCGTGGGTCGGCGCGGGTGCCGCGATCGACGGTGCCGTGCTGTTCGACGGTGCGGTCATCGAGGCCGGGGCGGTCGTGCGGGACAGCGTGATCGGTCGGGACGCGGTGATCGGCTCCGGTGTCGCGCTCGACGGGGTGGTCATCGGCGACGGGGCACGGATCGAGCGAGGCAACGAGCTGCGGTCCGGGGCGCGTGTGTTCCCCGGAGCCGTCCTCTCGGCGGGCGCTGTGCGATTCAGCTCGGACCGCATCTGAGCGCAGCCGACCGGTTGCGGGCGGCGGCGGACCACTGGTAGCGCCGCCGCCTCTCCTCACGACGTGGCGGCTGCGGCCCGTCCGGGCGGAGATCTCGCGGACATCCACGGACGGGGAACAAACACCGCCCGCTGAATGCGGTGATTCCGCGCCGTGGCCGAGGACAATCGCACTCATGAGGTTCAGCGTGGAACGCGACGCGTTCGCTGACGCGACCGGCTGGGCCGCTCGGCATCTACCCAACCGGCCGGGCCCGGCCCGGAACGTCCTGACCGGCATCCTGCTCACCGCGGGCCATGGCGCCCCGGCGTCGGCGCCCACCGCGGTTCCCCTGCCGTCGGGTTCCGCGGCGTCTCCTGGTTCCGCGGCGCGCCAGGGGCCGGCCACGGCCTCGGTCCTGACGATCTGCGCGTACGACACGGAGGTGGCGGTGCGGGCTCCGGTCGCGGCCTCGGTGGACGGACCGGGGCGGGTGCTGGTGCCCGGCCGGCTCCTCACGGACATCGTGCGCAGCCTGCCCGCGACGACGGTCGACGTCGTGGTCGACGGTGACCGGCTGGTCCTGCGCTGCGGCAGCGTCCGTTTCACCGTGCCGTTAATGGACCCGGGCGACTACCCGAAGCTCCCCAGCTTTCCCGGACCGATCGGTGAGGTGGACACGCTCGGGTTCGCGTCCGCGGTCGGTCAGGTCGCCCCGGCGGCCGGCCGGGACGAGACCATGCCCGTGCTCACCGCGGTCCGGATGGAGATCTCCGGGCGCGGGCTGACCCTCGCCGCCACCGACCGGTACCGGCTCGCGGTACGCGGCATACCCTGGCAGCCGACAGTCGACGATCCGTGGGCGCTCGCGCACGTGCCCGCCAAGGTTCTCGCCGAGGTGGCCCGCACGCCGACGTCGGCCTCCCGCATCATGATTGGCCTGGACCTCGACGATCCGTCCGGCGCCCGGCTCGGCCTCGCCGCCGGCGGCCGGCAGACCATCGTCCGACTCATCGAAGGGACGTTTCCCAACTACCGCAAGCTCCTGCCCGAGGCGGCCGCGCTCGTCGTCACCGCGCAGACCGCGGCGCTCGCCGCGGCGGTCCGCCGGGTGGCTGTCGTCGCCACCCGCACCGGGCCGCTGCGGTTCACGTTCACCCGCGACCAGGTCGTCGCCGAGGCCGGGGACGGCGGTGGCGCACAGGCCAGCGAGACGATTCCGGTCGAGTACGCAGGTCCCGAGCTCTCGGTGCTGTTCAACCCGTCCTACCTGCTGGACGGGCTCGGTGCCGTCGAGGACGATCAGGCGACGATCGGGTTCGTCGACGCCGATCCGGCCGAGGCCGCCGCGAAACCCGCGGTGCTCACCGGCAAGGACAGCGGCCGCGGCGCCGTTGACGAGGGCGCCTACCGCTACCTGCTGATGCCGATCCGCCACGGCGGGAGCTGACTTGTCCTGTGCCGTGTCGCCGCGCCGGGGAGGGTCAGGGTGCCGGGGTCGGGGTGGTGGGCGACAGCGGCATGGTGCCCGCGCCGGGGAGCGGGGAGGCGGCCGCGCCCGGATCCACCAGGGGGCCGTCCGCCGTCACGTTCAGGGTGCCGCCCGCCGCGCCGGACTCCGGAGCGGTCGGTGAGTCCCAGGTGGCCCCGGCGGCGTCCGGGTTCGCATGCTTGGTGACGAAATCCTTGATCACGTCCGCGGAGACCGTCGAGCAGCGCTGGGTGCGGTCCCAGGCGGTCAGGACGAAGTGCTTGTTGTCGACGAAGGTGCTCCGGGTCCAGGGCATACCGATGAACCGCGGCCCGGCATTCGCCGCGAGCTTGCGCAGCTTGTCGACCTGATCCCCCGGCAGGCTCTTGTCGTACCAGCCGATCACGAAGCCGTGTTCGAGGTTGTGTACGGCACGTTCCGCCGAGATGCCCGAGTTCGGGTTGTAGAAGGGAATGCCGTCGGGCAGGGGGTCGGGGTTGTGGTTACCCGAGGACGGCGGTGACGCCTCGTACGCGACCGCTGTGCTGACGTGCGTCGAGCCGCGGAACGGGTCGTTCGCCGTGCCGGTGCACCCGGCCGCGGTGGCGGCCGCCGAGGCCGGCGCGACGTAGCCGACCTTGCGGGCCTCGTTCTTCGATCTACTGTCCGCGACGCTGTAGATGATGATGCCGACGAGGAGCGCGACGGCGACGAGCCCCGACGTCCCGTAGATGAGCAGCGCGCGGCGGCGTTCCCTGCGCTTCTGTTCACGGCGCAACTGCTCGAGCCGGGTGTTGCGTTCGACGCTCTTCTTACCCACGACAGCTGATCCTACGAAGTGTTGAACCACGTCGTCCGGGCAAGATGGATCCGACCCGCCGAACACCACCGGACACGCCCTGTCTCGCCACGCTGCACCGTGACCGTGGCGTCACGGATCATCCCGGGACCAGGTCATCCGGGACCGGGCCACCCGGGACGGGCCGGCCACGAGGTCAGCGGTGGAGGACGAACGCCGCGGTATCGCGGTTCGGTCGGGCGGGTACGGGCGCGGCGGCGTGCCCGACCCCGACCGTGCCCATCGGCGCCCAACCGGCCGGCAGGTCGAGCACCCGGGTGACCACCTCCGGGCAGAACAGCGTCGACGATACCCAGCACGACCCCAGACCCTCCGTGGCCAGGGCGACGAGCAGGTTCTGCACCCCGGCCCCGACGGAGACGGTGAACATCCGCTCCTCGGCGGCGGCGCGGCGGGCGTCCGGATAGGGATGCGCGCCATCGAGGACCATGATCGGAACGATCAGCAGTGGGGCACGCCGTAGCACCTCGCCGCGCCGGAGCCGACGCTCGACGGCCGCCTCGCCGAACCCGTCGCGTCGTAGATCGTCCGCCCAGGTCTCGGCCATCGCGTCGAGCAGCGCCGCGCGTCGCTCGGTCACGATCACGAAACGCCATGGTGTGGTGTGGTGCGGGGCCGGGACGGTGAATGCCGCCGCGATCGCCCGGTCAACCGCGGCCGGGTCGACCGGGGTGTCGGAGAAGTCCCGCACGGTGCGCCGCTCGCGCAGCGCCGCCCGGCGCGCCTCGAGGGTGCCGAGGCGGAACATGTCCTCACCCGCGGGACGCAGCAGTGCCCGCCCGCCGGTGCCGTCGTCGGGCAGCCGGCCGTAGCCGCGGACGACCGCCACCGGCGTGGCGCCCAGCTTGCCCTTGACGAGGTCGGCGGCCGCGGCGAGCTCGTCGGCCTCGGCCACCTCGGTCATCCCCAGCTCGTTGCCGTAGCTGTCGAGGTCGCCGACGTGGCTGCGCAGCGCCGCCATGCCGGCCACCCCGATGGCGATGTCGGTCAGGCCGCGTCGCCACGGCCGTCCGGCGGTATCGGTGACGACGACGGCGACATCCACGCCGAGCACGGTGGCCAGGCCCGACCGCAGCCGCCTGGCGCTGGCGTCCGGATCCACCGGGAGCAGAGCGAGGGAGTCCTTGGCGATGTTCGACGCGTCGACCCCCGCGCTGGCGAGGACGAAACCGTGGTGCGTCTCGACGATCCGGGTCGGGCCGCGCCGGGCGACCTCGCGCACCGATTCACTGTCGATCATGGCCTGCCTGGCTTCCTCGCGGTCGCCGGACACCGTGACGAGCCGTCCCTCGGCCTTCGAAACAATCTTTGAGGTGACCACGACGACATCGCCGTCGGCGAGTGCCGGGCCGTGCGTCCGGGCGGCCGAGGCCACCAGGACGGCGAGATCGTCGCCGGGACGGACCTCGCCGATGCCGGTGAGCGGGAACACGCGCAGCGCCCGTTCCGCGCTGCGCTCAGACACCGGCGAGCTCCAGAGCCGCCCGGACGATCGCCACCGTGGCCTTCAGATCGGTCATCAGCAGGGGTGCCGCGGCCACGGTCGCGCCGGGAACGGTCGCGCCGGCGTCGGCGGTGTCGACGAGCCAGCCGTCGAGCAGTCCGTCCGCCGTCCCGGCTCCCGGGCGCGGGGCCGTCCCGTGCCCCGTCGCGGCGGTGCGCCCCCGGCCGCCGTAATGCACGCCCACCGCCTGGGCGGAGGTCTCGACGCCGATGGCGGCCAGGCAGGCGTCCGCCATCCCGCGCACGGCCGCGCCGCCGATGATCGGCGACACCCCGACCACCGGCGCCGCGGTCTCGTGCACGGCCGAGCGGATCCCGGGAACGGCGAGGATGGTGCCGATCGAGACGACCGGATTCGATGGGGGGAGCAGTACGACGTCCGCGTCGGCGATGGCGGCCAGGACGCCGGGCGCGGGCTTGGCCTTTTCCGCGTTCACCGGGATGATCGCCTGTGCCGGCACGGCGGCACGCAGCCGCAGCCACCACTCCTGGAAGTGCACCGCGCGCTGGCCGTCGGCGTCCGAGATCACCACGTGGGTCTCGACCCGCTCGTCCGACATCGGCAGCAGCCGTACCCCCGGCTTCCACCGCTCACACAGTGCCCGGACCACGTCCGAGAGGGAGTAGCCGGCGTCGAGCATCCGGGTACGCACCAGGTGGGTGGCGAGGTCGCGGTCGCCGAGCCCGAACCAGGCCGGCCCGACGCCGTAGGCGGCGAGTTCCTCGGCCACGACGAACGACTCGCCCTCGCGCCCCCAGCCCCGTTCGGCCGAGATCCCGCCGCCCAGGGTGTACATGACGGTGTCGAGATCGGGGCAGATGCGCAGTCCGTGCAACGTGATGTCGTCGCCGGTGTTGCCGATTACCGTCACGTCGGCCTCCGGCAGCGCCGCGAGCACGCCGCGCAGGAACCGGGCGCCACCGATCCCGCCAGCCAGGGCTGTAACTCTCACACCGACAACTCTCACACCGACCGATCCTGGCACCGCGCCCCGGCGGATGGGGCACCGGTGGGCGGTGGTGGATTTCCCGGCCGGGGTGATAGTGACCACTGCCCGGCCGCGGACGGATTTCTCCGGACCGGGGCGGGCGCGCCGGTCCGTGCTCCTGACCGAGCCTTGCTCGGGGTTCCTAACCGAGCCTTGGCCGGGCGAACAACGGCGTCATCCATCCGTGGAACTCCGGCTTCGCCGGTATCGGCGTGTCCGTGCAGAAGGCCGAGAGCAGGAAGTGCACGAGATGGCTGGTCGGTCGGGAGGGCGCGGGGTTGGCGAGCCCGCCCTCGATGGTGGCGACCACCGCGTCCGCCGCGAGCTCCCGATCGGGTTCGGGCACGAAGTCGTGCACCGCGGCGAGCGCGAGCCCGTGCAGCCAGTCGTGCAGC
This sequence comes from Frankia sp. CgJB1, assembly GCF_977947065.1. Taxonomy (NCBI): domain Bacteria; kingdom Bacillati; phylum Actinomycetota; class Actinomycetes; order Frankiales; family Frankiaceae; genus Frankia; species Frankia sp. CgJB1. Next base: position 34,585 of record NZ_CDWTNB010000008.1, on the reverse strand, counting down.
CGCTCGTGGTACTCCATGACCGGCGCGGCGTGCGGGGCGCGTTCGGCGACACAGGGATGCAGCGTGCGGCGCCGCTCGACCGAGTCCAGGGCGAGGAAGAGCTTCGCCGCCGGGTCTCCGGGCAACGCGGCGATCCGGTCGACCTCAACGTCGAGCAGCCGGTTCAGCACCGCCGCGAAGGCATGGTCCTTCGACCGGAAATACCAGTAGACGGAGCCCGGCTCGATGCCGGCGGAACGGGCGATCTCCGCGATGGACGTCCCGGCGAACCCGCGGGCCAGGAATTGCTCCTCGGCGACGGTGAGCAACGCATCGATCCGTTCCTCGCGGGGAACCTCCTGGCGGTTGCGTGGCACCTGATCAGCGTAACGACTCCCATGGTGGGGCAGGAGGAAATCGATGCCCAGTAGTGGTAGCTCCCGTGCGGTACGGCGGCGCCCGGTGGCGCCGCCCCGGGCGCCGGCATGATCGGAATCGTGTCCCGGTGTCGGTGGGTGCATTCCGGCCGGGCCCGGGTAGCGGAGTCCGGTGGACGTCTCGGGCGGATGTGTCCTGCTCACCGCCTTTTTCTTGATTCCGATTCGAGAGAGCTGTGAGAGTGAATCTCAGCTCTCTACGTCGTTGGAAGGACCATCATGTCCGATATCAGGACCACCAAGAGCCTCGAAGCCCTGTCCGCCTCCCTTAATCGCGCGCTTGCGGGGGCCCGCGCCCCCCAGGTCGTGGCCGCCCGCCGGGCCCAGATGCGACAGACCGCCGGTATGACGCCGGACGGGTCCGACCTCGCCGGCACCGGCCGGCGAGCCGACCGGACGCAGGCCTTGGTCGAGACGCTGGCCTCGCGCCGGCGGACGAATATGTTGATCGGCACGCTCGACCGGCTGCGCAGACCCGCCACCGGGTGGCGTGCGGCCGGCCGCGTGACACCCTGACTCCGGGCCGACCGGGTCTCCTGCCGAACCGCTCAGTACCGTTTCGGCACCGCATCCCTTCGATCCCGATGGTCACCGACCGGACCGGTTCATCTGCCGGGCGCCGGGGGGCGCCGCCGGAGAATCAGAGGAATTCATGATGAGTACGGCGGCGACATCCAGCGGTGCCGAATCCAGTTCCCCGCCGTCCCCGTCGGCGCTGCGCCGGGCGCTGCGCCGGGCCCGGGACGGCGCCACGCTCGATGTGGTGGAGGCCACCATTCTGCTAGCCGCGCGCGGCGACGACCTCGCGGACCTGTGCCGGTCGGCGGCCCGGGCCCGCGACGCGGGTCTGGCGTCGATCGGGCGGCCGGGTGTCGTCACCTACGCGCCGAAGGTGTTCATCCCGTTGACCCGGTTGTGCCGGGACCGCTGCCACTACTGCACCTTCGCCACCGTGCCGCACCGGTTGCCCGCCCCCTACCTCACGGTGGACGAGGTGCTCGGCATCGCCCGGGCGGGCGCCGCGGCGGGCTGCGCCGAGGCGCTGTTCACGCTTGGTGATCGCCCCGAGGGCCGGTGGCCGGCGGCCCGGGAGTGGCTCGACGCCCACGGCTACGACTCGACGCTGGGCTACCTGCGTGCCGTCGCGATCGCCGTGCTGGAGGAGACCGGTCTGCTTCCGCACCTCAACCCAGGTGTGCTGAGCTGGGTGGAACTCGCCCGGCTCAAGCCGGTGGCCCCGTCGATGGGGATGATGCTGGAGACGACCGCGACCCGCCTGTGGTCGGAGCCGGGCGGGGCGCACTACGGGTCACCCGACAAGGACCCGGCCGTCCGCCTGCGGGTCCTCACCGACGCCGGGCGGCTGTCGATCCCGTTCACGACCGGCCTGCTGCTCGGCATCGGGGAGACCCGGGCGGAGCGGGCCGAGACGATCTTCGAGCTTCGAGGTCTGGCCCGCCGCTACGGGTCGATCCAGGAGGTGATCGTCCAGAATTTCCGCGCCAAGGACGACACCGCGATGCGCTCCGCGCCCGACGTCGGTGCCGAGGAGTTGGCCGCGGCCGTCGCGGTCACCCGGCTGGTGCTGGGCCCCACGATGCGGGTGCAGGCTCCGCCGAACCTCGTTGACACCGCGGAGTGCGCCCTGCTGCTTTCGGCCGGCATCGACGACTGGGGCGGCGTCTCCCCGGTCACCCCCGACCACGTCAACCCCGAGCGGCCCTGGCCGGACCTGGACGTCCTGCGTGCCGTGACGGCGCAGGCCGGGTTCACGCTGCGGCCCCGGCTCACCGTCTACCCCTCCCATCTCGGTGAACCATGGATCGACCCGCGCCTGGCCGGGCACGTCGGGGCGTTGGCCGGCGCGGACGGCCTGCTCGCCGACGGTGTGTTCCCGGCCGGCCGCCCCTGGCAGGAGCCCGACGGCGGACTCGCTGACACCGGCCGCACCGATCTGCACGCCGCGGTCGACACGGTCGGGCGCCGCAGCGAGAAACGGGCGGACTTCGGCACGGTCTACGGTGACTGGGAGTCGCTTCGTGCCCAGGTCAGCGCGGCCGGGACGGGGGTCGACGGAGTCGTCGGCACGGGCAGCCGGGCCATCGCGAGCCGGGCCGGCGCGGTTGCTGGTGCCGGTGCCATGCGGCGGATCGGCCCCGACATGCTCGCCGCCCTGCGCCACGCCGGGTCCGATCCGGCCGGGATCACCGACAACGAGGCGCTGACCCTGTTCAGCGCGGACGGCGCCGCCCTGGAGGAGCTCTGCGCGCTCGCGGACGGATTGCGCCGCGACGTCGTGGGCGAGGACGTCACCTACGTCGTCAACCGCAACATCAACTTCACTAATGTCTGCTACACCGGATGCCGGTTCTGCGCGTTCGCGCAACGCCGTGGGGACGCCGACGCCTACACGTTGTCTCTGGACGAGGTGGGCAGCCGGGCGGCGCAGGCCTGGGCGGTCGGCGCGACCGAGGTCTGCGTCCAGGGCGGGATCCATCCCGATCTACCGGGCACCGCGTACTTCGATCTCGCCCGTGAGATCAAGCGGCAGGCGCCGGGGCTGCATCTGCACGCCTACTCGCCGATGGAGGTTCTCAACGGCGTCACCCGCACCGGCATGTCGATTGGCGACTGGCTCACCGCGGCCCGCGAGGCCGGCGTCGACACGATCCCCGGCACCGCGGCGGAGATCCTCGACGACGATGTCCGCTGGGTGCTGACGAAGGGCAAGCTGCCCGCGGCGAGCTGGGTCGAGGTGGTGACCACCGCGCACCGGGTCGGCCTGCGTTCCTCGGCCACGATGATGTACGGGCATGTGGACACCCCCGCACACTGGGTGGCCCATCTGCGCCTGCTACGGCGCATCCAGGACTCCACCGGCGGCTTCACCGAGTTCGTGGCCCTCCCCTTCGTCCATCACAGCTCGCCGATCTACCTGGCCGGTGTCGCCCGTCCCGGCCCCACCCGCCAGGAGAACCGGGCCGTGCACGCGATGGCGCGCATTCTGCTGCACGGTTCGATCGACAACATCCAGTGCTCCTGGGTCAAGCTCGGGGTGGAGGGCTGTCGGGCCGTGCTTGCTGGTGGGGCGAACGACATAGGTGGCACGCTGATGGAGGAGACGATCAGTCGGATGGCCGGCTCGCAGCACGGCTCGCGGCGTTCCGTGGCCGAACTCGAGGAGGTGGCCGCGGGGGCGGGTCGTCCCGCTCGGCAACGCACCACCACGTATGGCCGGATCCCTGACGAGCGCTTTCGCGCTGCCCGGGGCCGCACCGTCCGGGCCATGCTGCCGGTGGTGTCCTGACACCCGCCAAGTCCCGATCATCAAAAACTACTCTCCGTAGTCGAATGGGCCGGGGTTGCCGAGTCTGGTAGCTGATCGGTCTACGTTCGCGGCGGTTGCCCGAGCTCAGGCCCTGCCCTTTTAGGGGTGTATGCCCTTTAGGTCTGGGCGGGATAATGCCGTTGTCGCGACCAATCTGATCGCGCAGAGTGACGGAAAGGAGGGTTGCGCGGACCCTCGGCGACAGGTTGTAGTGACTGTGAGCTATGGTCTCATCGCTAGTTGTAGAAGATGTTGCGACGGTGGGGTTGACGCGATCGAGTCTGGAGCGTGTAATTACCGGCGTGTCATTCCCCCCGCTGGCGGGGTTCGTGCGGTAGTGCGTCGCCTGACCGGTGTGGAAACCAGTCACCTGCGCGCCGGCGCCCAGGGGTGGCCGACCGCACCGCGACGGGTCTGGAGGAGTCCACATGGAGCACGCCGACGCGGGCGTCCACACTGTCCTCGCGGACGTCGAGCGTCCCGCTGAGCATGACCCGTTCGCTGATCACCCCGAGCGGGTGCTCACCGAACGGCACACCCGGGCCACATCCGAAACGGTCCCGCGGGCGCGGGTGCCGGCCACGGCCGCTCCCGTCCCCCCCGCGTTGACCGGTCGGTCCGTCGCCGAGGACACCGACCTCGTCGAGGACATCGAGGACGACTCCGTCGAGGACATTGACGAGGTCGACGATGTCGACGAGGTCGGTGACGACGAGGCCGACGAGGCGGAGACCAAGGACATGGAGGATCTTGGTGGATCGGCCGGGAGGTCCGCCCTCGCCCAGGTGATTGATCTGGGGATGGGGGACCTTCTCGGCGAGGCGATGGAGTGGCAGGAACGCGCGCTGTGCGCGCAGACCGACCCCGAGGCGTTCTTCCCGGAGAAGGGCGGTTCGACCCGCGAGGCCAAGCGCATCTGCTCGGGCTGTGAGGTCCGGGCCGAGTGCCTGGAGTACGCGCTGGAGAACGACGAGCGGTTCGGGATCTGGGGCGGCATGTCCGAGCGGGAGAGACGCAAGCAGCGACGCCGAGCGGTCTGATCCCGCCCGGTGACCGGCGATCGGCGCATGACGGGCGATCCGGGCACGTCACAGGCGGCCACGGTCGCCGCGGTGACCGCTCTGCCCGATGATGCAGGGCCGCCGGTCGTCGCGGTCTGCGTGCTCGGTCGAGGGGGTGGTGGACCCGCCGCCGCCCAGGTCCGGGCCGCCCTGCGTGCCTAGACCAGACCACCGGACCGGGTCGTCGAGGTGCGGCTCGGTGGCGGGGGAGGCGTTCCCCGGCAACGCGCGTCTCCCCTGGACGGGGACGGTCGCCTCCCGTCCGCCGACCGTCCCGTCGATCCCGGCGTCGACGGCGCGGATGCTCAGGCCGGTGACCCGGTCGTCGAGCCCCTCGTCGTCGAGGTGCCGTCCGCCACACCGTTCGGCGCCGCCGTAGCCGTGGGGCTGGCTCGGCTGGGGAGCCTACCGGAGCACGGATTCGTCTGGCTCCTCGACGACACCGCGATCCCTGCCCCAGACGCGTTGCACACCCTGCTGGCCTACGCCCGGCTGGACCGGGGTGCCGCCGTCCTCGGTCTCAAACTGCTCGCCCGCGCTCCGGAATCCGCCCCACTCGCCGAATCCGCCCGGCCGGCCGAATTCGCCCCGGCGGCCGGAGCGGGCGGTCCCGCCGGATCGACGGGTGCGCGGTCCCGGCCGGTGACGAGACCCCGGGTGGTTGAAGCCGGGGTGAGCGTCGACCGGGCCGGGCGACGGCATACCGGAATGTGCCCGGGCAATGATGATTATGGTCGGTGTGACGGGGTACGTGACGTCCTCGCCGTCGCGTGTTCGGGCACCCTCGTGCGGGCGGTGGTCTGGCGACTGCTCGGTGGACTCGACCCCGAGCTCGATGGTGGTCATGACATCGATCTTGGCTGGCGGGTGGCCCGTGCCGGCCTACGGGTTGTCGTCGTCCCGTTGGCCACGGCGACCGTGGCCTCGGCCTTCCCCGGGGGGTCGGCCTTCCCCGGGGCATCGGCCGACCGCGCGGGGGCTCTACGGGTCCGGCTGGCGAACACGGCGACGGTGCTGTTGCCGGCGATGGTGGTCGCCCTGCTCGTCGGAACGGCCGTGCGCACCCTCGGCCTGCTCCTGCGCGGCCGACCCCGGGCGGCGCTCGCCGAGCTCACGCTCGCCGGTACCGTGCTGGGGCGGCCACGGCAGTTGCGCCGGATGCGTCGGCGCGCCGTCTGCACGTGGGCGGTGCCGCACCGGGCCGTCTGCCCGTTGTTCCCGGCCCGCCGCCTACCGTGGCGGCGCGGAGCCGGCGCCGAGGATCTCCTCGATCGGGCCGGAGCCGCCGAAGACGTCGCCGACACCACCTTGGTGGTCACCGGGCCCAGACCGGATGCGCACCCGCGCCGGCCGGCCTAGCCGCCGATGACCCTGGCGACCCTGCTGGGTGCCGTCGGGCTCCTGGCCATGCGGGGGATGCCGGCGGACATGCTCGGCGGGGGCCTGCCGCTCCCGACCGGCAGCCGGAACCTGTGGTCGGCCGTGTGGTCCGGATGGGCGGGGGCGCCCGATGGACCTCTGAGTGGTCCCGGGCCGGCACCCCCTTTCACCGCGCTGTTCGCCGCGGCGGCCACTCTGCTGGGGGGAGGCCGGCGCCGGCCGCTTGGATCCTGCTGGCGGCCGGCCCGGCGCTCGCGGGCCTGAGCGCCTACCGGGCGCTCGCCCGGCTGGAACCACATCCGCTCGCCCGGTTCGGGCTCGCCGCCGGCTACGGGTTGAACCCGGTGATGACCGGGTCGGTCCTCGCCGGCCGCACCGACACCGTGGGCGCGGTGATCGGCCTTCCCCTGGTGCTCGCCGCCGCCGACGCGGTCCTGCGGGACCGGCGGGACGGCTCCGGCTTTGGCTTTGGCTTTGGCGTCGGCGGGGCGCCGGGCCGGCCGGTGTGGACGCTCGCGGTCTGTCTGGTCGGGTTCATCGCCTGCGCCCCGTCGATGCTGGTCATCGCCTGGGCGGGCCTGGTCGTCGTCGCGTTCCTGACCGCGCGGTCCAGGCTGCCCGCGATCATCGCCGCTCTGCTCGCGACGATCATTCCGGTGCTTCCGGACCTGTGGCTGGATCCCGTCGCCGTCCTCGCCGAATCGGCGATCGCCCTGGCCAGGCTGCCCCAGTACTCCCTGGCCCTGCTGGCTGGTGCGGACAGCGGACCCAGTGCCGATGTGGCCGGCTTCGTCGGTGGATGCCTGACCTGCTGGTTGTTCGGCCGCCTCGCGGGCCGGGGGCGGGGCCGTCGGCGGCGCACGGCCGTGCTGGTGGTCCTTCCCGTGACGCTGCTCCTCCTCGTCGGGCCGCTGATCCTTGCCGCTCGGTTCCTGGCCGTGGATGTATCTCGGCCCGACGACACCACAGGGGCGAACCCGGCCGGCGTCGAGGGGGCCGGCCTCGCCCGCGCGGTCGCGGCCGTGACCCGCGCCGCCGGCCCGGGTGCCCGAGTCCTCGTCCTGCACCAACCGGCCTCGGCCAGAACGATCCGGTACACCCTGGCCTCCGCGTCCGGGCCGACGTTTCCCGAGACCGGCGCCCGCACCCCGCGGCGGTCCAGTCGGTTCCTCGCCGACATGGTCGCGGACCTCGCCGCCAACGGTGGCCGGGCAGCCGGCTGGCTCCCGCTTCTGGGCGTGACATCGGTCGCCGTATCCACGGCCGACTCGACCTCTCAGCTCGTCGCCCGACTGGACGCGACGCCGTCCTTGATCCGGGATCGTCCCCGCCCGGGGGCGATCTTCTGGCGTCCCGCCGTTCCGGCCCGTGGTGCGACGGCCTCGGGAGAGCCCGGTGGGACCGGTGCGCCGCGACCGGACGCATCCGGGTGGGCGGGCGGACCCCTGGCCTGGGTGATGGAGTCCGATCGGGCTGATCGTCGTGAGCCGGTGGCGCGGCACTCCGCTCCCGCGGCGATGAAGCGGACAGCCCGCCCGATCGGTACAGCGCCGGGTGCTCCTCTCCTCCTCTCGGTGCCGCTGCCGCCAGCGCCCTCTTCGGTACGCCGGTTGGCCTCCGGCGAGCGGTTGCCCGCCCTCGCCGCCCGGTCCGGCCCGGCACGCTCCCTGGTGCTCGCCGTACCGGCGGATGCCGGATGGCACGCGTGGCTGGAAGGCCGGCCGCTGACTCCGTTCCGGGCGTGGGGCTGGGCAGCCGGATTCCGGCTGCCGCCCGACGGCGGTCGGCTCCGCATCGACCACGACCGGGCTTCACCCCACCGGGCCGTGCTGGGCCAGGCGGCGGCGCTCGCCGCGCTTGTCCTGCTGGGAATCCCCGTGCTGCTGGGAATCCCAGTCCTGAGGTCGCGGCGGATGGCTCCCCCGGCTGCAACGCAGCCGCGGCGGGTCGGGAAGGCTGAGCGGCCGTCGTGTCAGCGGCCGTCGTGTCACGTCGTGGTCGTTTCGCGGATGGTGCTGCCGCTGGCGGTCCTCGGGCTGCTCGGGCTGACCGGGGCGTTCCTCGCCAGCACCAGCACCAGCACCGGTGCCGGTGCCGGTGCCGGTGGTGCCGGTGCCGGGAAGGGACGGGTCTGGCCCCTGTCAGGCGCCATGCTGGCCTGCCCGGACCTGACGCTGGTGGCACCCGGTCCGGGCGGGCCGGGCGGGCGGGCCCGTGCGCTCGGCTTGGACGTGGCTGCCGGCGGTGGGCCGACGGGCCAGGTGCGGGTGTCCACGATGGGGTCCGAGGTTCCAAGCGAGGGGCTTGGACTACGGATGGATGTCCGCGGCCGGCGTCACCTGGACCTTCCACGGCCCTCGGAGGGCAGCGCCGTCACCGGCGTGGCGGGCGGCCGTGGATCGATCCTGGTGACCGCCCAGGGCGCGTCCGCCGGGGGACTGTCGGCCACCGTGACGGCCCGGGAGAAAGACGGCGTCGGGTCAATGGGCGGCGTCGGGTCAATGGGCGGCGTCGGGCCGATTCAGGCGCGTTGCGAGCCGTCCCGGGCCCGGGCCTGGTTCACCGGACCATCGACCGTGGCCGGTCGGGATCCGGTGGTGATCTGGTCGAATCTGGCAGCTGAACCAGCCCGGATCAATGTGCGGGTGCTTTCCGACGGACCGGCGACGTCGCCGCAGGACATCACCGTGCCCCCGGACCACGCGGTGATCCGGCGACTCGCGTCCCTCGCACCGGAGGCCGCCGCGACCACGCTCGACGTCCAGATGCGCTCCGGCCGGGTTCTCACCTGGGTCGCGGACCGGCCCAGCGCGGCGCGTGCGGACTCGATGCCGGGGGCGGACCCGGGCGGGGCGCGCGGATCCGGTGAGCCTTGTCCCGAGCACCTCCGCCCCGGCCCGGCGTCTCCTGCTTGGCGGGGTCGTCGTCCCGGCGGGGTCCGCGTCCTCGACGGCGCACCTGGTGCTCGCCGCACCGTTGCGGGAGGCCACGGTGCGCATCACGGTCCTCACGGGTACGGGTCGGCACACGCCGATCGGCCTGGAGGCCGTCGTCGTGCCCGCCACCGGTGCGATCATCACGCCCGTGCTGCTGCCGGCGGGCGCCGCCTCGGCCGTCCTGGTCGAATCGGCCGATGACGCACCGGTGCTCGCCGGACTGGCCGCACCGTCGGGCCGGGCGGGAGAGCGGTCGACCGGCTCGGACGGCGGATCCACCTGGGTCGGCGCCACCAGCCTTGATCCTCCGCTCGACCCGCGCGGGCTCGACGCGTACGGCCAGGCGGTCGGCCTCTCCGGGCCGACGGGGCTGGCCGCCGGGGCGGGATCCGCGCCGGATGCGGTCGTCTCCCTCCCGCCGGTGCCGCCCGGCGCGACCGGCGTCGTCGTGCTCGCCGCTCCGGCGGGAGCGGTCACAGCGTGGATCGACGGCGAGCTGGTACGGGTGAGGCCGGGCACCGTCGCGACCGCCCGCATGCCGATCGGGCAGGCCGGTGGACGGCTCGTCGCGGTCGGCGGCCCGCTGGGGGCCACCGCCGTGATCGGCGATCTCCCCGGCACGCCGGGGGAGGGCCGGGCATCCGGGGATCCGCCCCGCGGGCCTACCCCCTCCGGCTCCACCGGCTCCGGCTCCACCGGCTCCGGCTCCACCGGCTCCACGTCGTCGACCGCCGTGTCGTCGATCTTTGGGATGTCCAAGCCCGTGATGCCGCGGAGCATCTCTACCGTCGTTCCGTTGTGGGGGCGTCGAGGCTCCTCGACGCCCCGGTCTCCATCGAGGATCCCACCGTCCTGTATCAGCGCGGCTAGTGCCGAGTCCGCCGACCTTCGATCTTTGCCTCGTGGCGGGCCGGGCACCGGTCGGCGTCCTCCCAGGACGTGCGGGAGGTTCGTGACGCTTCCGGTCTTCCGGTCTTCCGGGCCGTCAGCACCCCGCCCTGTCGGTGGCGTCGCCCGTCAGCGGCCGGGAGCGGCGAGAAAGACCCGACCGGTGCCGGTGAGGGTCAACGCGGCGGATCCGGCCAGCAGGGCGGACCGGCCCCCACGCAACTCCACCGGGGCGACGGTCGTCCCGTTGTCGGCGGTGCCGGTCACCCGGACCGCACCCTCGATGGCCAGCAGCACCACGGGCCGTCCCACGTTCAGGGCGCCGCCGGTGCAGATCGCCTCGGTGAGGGCGAAGTCCCCGACGGGGACGTCCCAGCCGCGGAGCAGACCACCGGGGGAGACCGCGAGAGTACAGGGCATGAGGATCGGCGCCGCGCTCGGAGTGGGATCAAGGATGCGCAGGAGCTCGTCGACATCGATGTGCTTGGGGGTGAGCCCGCCGCGCAGCACGTTGTCCGAGGTCGCCATGATCTCGATACCCAGGCCGGAGACGTAGGCGTGGAGCAGCCGCGCGGGCTGGAAGAGCCCCTCCCCGGGGCGCAGGGTGACGTCGTTCAGCAACAGGGCGGCCGCGATCCCGACGTCGCCCGGGTGCGCGGCCGCGAGCAGACCGATCAGGTCGGCTGCCCGCGCGACGTCATCGGCTTCGACGCCGTCTGCCGCGACGCCGTCCGCCGCGGCCCTGTCCGTCGCCGTGTCGTCCGTTTCGGCGCTGGGCGTCCCCGGCGCTGCCGCGTCGTGCGGGCCGGCGGCGAGCCGGCGGGCCGTCGCCACGAGGTCGCGGACGAGGTCACGGGCGGGTTCGCGCGGCATGGTCAGCAGGGAGCGGAGCACCTGCGCGGCGCCGCCCGAGGGATCGTCGGCCAGTGGTCGGAAGGCGGCGGTGAGGGCCGGTGAGCCCAGCCGGGCGACGATGGCGAGGGTCCGGCCGAGATCACGTACGCCGGCGAGAGCCCGAAACGGGGACAGTGCGACGATCAGTTCGGGCTTGTGATTCCGGTCACGGTAATGCCGACGCGGATCGCCCAGGCCGAGACCGGCCGCGTCGTCCGCGTCGAAGCCGGCCCGGGCCTGCGCCAGGTCCGGGTGCACCTGCAGCGACAGCGCCTTCTCGGCGGCCAGTACCTTGAGCAGGAACGGCAGCTGACCGACGAGGTCGGTGGCCGGACGGCGGATGCCGTCGTCCTCGGCGAGGGCCGTCGCCACCGGATGGGTGCCGAGCCACAGCTCCGCAACCGGCTCGCCGGTCGCGACCGCCCCGAGCAGGTTCGGAATCGCGGTCGGGGACCCCCAGGCGTACGACTGCGCCTGACCGTGCAGTGGCAGGATCCGGGCGCCGGAGGCCGTCGCCCGAGCGGCCTCGTTCCTGGTGGTCACGGTGTTCCTGGTGGTCACGGTCTCCCTCGCGTGGTGGGTGTCCTGCGGCCGGCCAGCCACCGCGGCTCGGCTGTTCCTCGCTGTTACTCGCTATTCGCTGTTACTCGCTATTCCTCGTCGCCCCAGCCGTGGCCCTCCGGGTCGATCACGGCGGGGTCGACCCCCATCATCTCAGCCATCTCGTGGATGATCGCATCGAGGACGAGCTCGGCCAGGTCCTCGCTGTCGACGGCCCGCGCCTCGATCGGGCGGCGGTAGACGACGATGCGCCGCGGGGTGCCCGACCGACCCCTGCCGCTGGCCGGCTGGTAACGAGCGAGCGGGATCTCGTCATCGGTCACCGCCACCGGCGGTACGTCCTCGACGGCGAACTCGACGTCCGCGAGTTCGGTGGACCACCGGTGGTCGAGATGCTCGACGGCGTCCAGGACGAGATCGTCGAAGCGGTCGCCGCGGGTGGCGTAGGCGGGCACGTCCGGCGGAAGAAGAGTGCCCCGGATTCCACGGCCGCGCCGGTCGCGCCGCCGCCGTGGCGGGATCGGCCGGGCGACTGCCGGGAACCGCTCGGGCTCGCTCACCCTGTCAGCGTAGCGTTCAAGGATGGACGGTCGTCCGTCGATCGCGGTGAACTCCGCGCGGCTTCCGGCATCGCTCGGAGTGGTGCGCCGATCCGTGGGCGCGGTAACGACGGTTTCCGGTCACATCCCTGCGTTTCATCCCCTATCGCTACCAGCTCGAGGACGGTCCATGATCTCAAAATCGCTCTGGATACGTGCTGAAAGAGGGATATTGTATGCGGGCCGCGATGGCATGGTCGACGCCGCGTGACGATTAGTCGTCGCGCCACGCGACACGACCCGAGGTGGTGGCCGTCGTCCGTTCCGGGGGCTACCGTCCGGAACGTGAAGCCTCGGCGCTGCTCCCGCTCGGCCTGTTCCGCAGCCGCGGTCGCCACGCTCACGTATGCCTACGCGGAGTCCACGGCGGTGTTGGGCCCGCTCTCCCCGTACGTCGAACCACACTCCTACGATCTGTGCGGCACCCACGCGGATCGGCTCACCGTGCCGCTTGGCTGGGCTGTGGTCCGGCTCGAGGCCGAGGCGCCCCGTGAGGGGGGTCGTGAGGTGGCCGGGGACGACCTGGAAGCTCTTGCGGACGCCGTGCGTGAGGCGTCCCGGCGGGGAGGGCCGGAGCCCCCGCAGGGTCCGCAGGCCCCACCCCCGGGTGGCCGGCGGGGTCACCTGCGGGCCGTTCCCAGTCCGTCCTGATCCGGAGCGCTCCCACCTCTCGGCCGTCCCGGTCATGTGGTCGTCCCGATCTTCCGTTTGTCCTAGTACCGGTGGTCCGGTGAGTGGTTCGGCGCGACTTCGCCCGGACGCGGTCCTGGCGGTGCCGGACCCGGCGGATAAGGTCAACCGAGCCGGTCGCAGCAGTGGCCGCGCGGCCGGGGGCACCATTCACCCGGTGCCGGGGGACACCAGGGAGAAGGGGTTGGAAGGGATGCGTGACCTCTCGCGGATCTTCAAGGCGTACGACGTGCGTGGCGTGGTGCCGGCGGAGTTCGATGCCGACGTCGCCCGAGCCACCGGAGCCGCCTTCGTGCGGCTGCTCGGCGCCCCGCGGATCGTGACCGCGCACGACATGCGGGAGTCGTCGGTCCCGCTCGCCGAGGCCTTCGCCGAGGGGGCGGTCAGCCAGGGCGCGGACGTGATCGCCGCCGGGCTGGGATCCACCGATCTGCTCTACTTCGCCGCCGGTTCGCTGAACATTCCGGGTGCGATGTTCACCGCGTCGCACAACCCGGCGAAGTACAACGGCATGAAGCTCTGCCGGGCCGGCGCGGCACCCATCGGCCAGGAGACCGGGCTCGCCGACATCCGCGCGATGATCGAGGCGGGCATTCCCGCCGGTCCCGGTCGTCGCGGCACCGTGACCCGGCGGGACCTGCTGGACTCCTACGTGCGTCATCTGCGCACCCTGGTCGACCTGGCGGGGATCCGGCCGCTGACGGTCGCCGTGGACGCGGGTAACGGCATGGGCGGGCTGACCGTCCCGGCCACCTTCACCGGGCTGCCGCTGACAGTGATCCCGCTCTACTTCGAGCTGGACGGCTCCTTCCCGAACCACGAGGCGAACCCGATCGAGCCGGCGAACCTGCGGGACCTGCAGGCCGCCGTCCGCAGCTCCGGAGCCGACATCGGCTTGGCCTTCGACGGCGACGCCGACCGCTGCTTCGTCGTCGACGAGCGGGGGGAGATCGTCTCTCCGTCGACCATCACCGCCCTGGTGGCCGATCGCGAGCTGGCCCGGGAGCCGGGGGGCACGGTCATCCACAACGTCATCGTCAGCCGGGCGGTCCCCGAGTTGGTCACCGAGCGCGGGGGCGTCCCGGTCCGCACCCGCGTGGGCCACTCGTTCATCAAGGCCGAGATGGCCCGTACCGGCGCGGTCTTCGGTGGCGAGCATTCCGGTCACTTCTACTTCCGCGACTTCTGGCGGGCGGACTCCGGCATGCTCGCCGCGCTTCATGTGCTCGCCGCGTTGGGCGGCCAGGACCGGCCGCTGTCCGGGCTGCTCGGGGGGTACGCCCGTTACAGCGCGTCCGGTGAGATCAATTCCGAGATCGCGGACGCCGCGGCGGCGATGAACGTGATCGAGAAGGCGTACGCGCCGGACGCCGCCGACGTGGACCACCTGGACGGGTTGACGATCTCCTTCTCGGACGGATCCTGGTTTAACCTCCGCCCGTCCAACACCGAGCCGCTGTTGCGGCTCAACGTGGAGGGGCCCGACGACGCCACGATGCATCGGCTGCGCGACGAGATCCTCGCTCGCATCCGGAGCGGAAGGGAAGCCTGATGAGTCTCGACCCGCTGCTGTTGGAGATCCTCGTCTGCCCGTGCAGCAAGCACGGTGAGCTGCGGCCCGACGAGCTGGGCGATGCCCCCGTGCTGGTGTGCCTCGCCTGCGGCCTGGCGTTCCCGGTGCGCGACGACATCCCGGTGATGCTGCTCGACGAGGCGGTCCCGTTCTCCGGCGCGCCGGCGTCGAACTGACGCCGCGGCCTCGACGTGTACCTCGACGAGGCGATCCTCGACGACACCGCCCGCATTGACGCCGGTCACGCCGGCGGTCTCCTGCCGCACATCGCCTCCGCCGCCCGCCAGGTCCGTCGCGGTGCCACCCTCGCCCAGGAGGCCGGGGTCGCTCGCCTTGCCGCTGACGGGCGGCCCCGGGCGGTCATCGTGGTGGGGGTGGGCGGCGCGGCGCTGGCCGCCGGGGTGCTCGCCGCCGTCGCCGGGCCGGCCAGCCCGGTGCCCGTCATCGGTCACCACACCTACGGCCTGCCGGGCTGGGTGGGGGTGGCCGACGTCGTCCTTGCGGTGTCGGCGTCCGGTACCTCCGCGGAGACCTGTTCGGCGGTGGAGGAGGCGAACCGGCGCGGCGCGCGGGTGGCCGTGGTCGCCCCTGCCGATACCCCCCTGGCCCACCTGGCCGGGGTGGCCGGTGCGCCCCTCGTCGTGACCTCGGCGGAGCAGCCCGCTCGTGCCGCCCTGTGGTCGTTGTCGCTGCCACTGATCATCGTCGCCCGGGCCCTGGGTATCGCGCGGGTGGCGGACGAGGCGATCGAGGCGGCCGCCGTCCGCCTCGAGGACGTCGCGACCCGCTGCCGTACGTCCAGCGAGTCGTTCGTCAATCCGGCGAAGACGCTAGCGCTCGAGCTGGCCGGTACGTTGCCGATCATCTGGGGAACCTCACCGGTGACGAACGTGGTGGCCGAACGTGCCGTCACCCAGCTCGCGACGAACGCGAAGTATCCGGCCATCGCCGGGGCGCTGCCGCATCCCGCCCGCCACCAGGTCGCGCTGTTCGACGGTGCTTTCGGCGCGGGTCTCGCGGCTGGCGGCCCGGTGCGCGACGACTTCGACGACTTCTTCCGCGACCGCGCCGAGGAGGACGAGTCGATCCGGCTCCGCCTGGTCCTGCTGCGCGATCCCGACGTCGAACGCCTGGATGTCGCCCGGCAGGCCGAGGCGGCGGTGGCGGTGGCGGCCGAGCGAGGCGTCGGCGTCACCGAACTGCGCGCCGACGGCGGCGGGCCGCTGGAACGGCTCGCCTCACTCATCGGCCTGTTCGACTACACGGCCGTTTATCTCGCCCTAGCGCTCGGGGTCGATCCCGTGCAGGTGCCCGCGGCCCACGACCTTAGGCGTTGACCAGGACCTCAGGCGCTGACCAGGCCGCCGGAAGGCTGGCTAGCGGCCGGCAGGCTGATCCCCTCTGCCGGATCCCGGTTCGACGCCGTTCTGAGGCTGCTGCGGCTGTCCCTGGTTCTGCCCGCTCTGGCCCGTGCCGGGCTGGGCACTGCCTCCCTGTGGCTGTCCGCCGATGCCGGGAAAGATCTGCTGACCCAGGTTCTGCAACAAGTCGCCGAGGCCCTGACCGGGCGTCGGTGCTGGCGGGGTGTTCTGCAGACCTCCCTTGGTGCCGCGCGCGACGGTCGGATCGGCGCCGGGCAACGGGACCACCGGCCGGTTGGCCAGGGCGGCCCGCATCGACTTGCTCCAGATGATCGCGGGCAGGTCGCCGCCGAAGACATGGGGCCAGGTCCGGCCGTCGGCGACGACGCCCCGCAGCGGGTGGCTCTCCGCCCCCATGGGGTCGCCGACGGATACCGCCGCGGCGAGCTGCGGGGTGAAGCCGACATACCAGGCGGCCGAGAACTCGTCGGTGGTGCCGGTCTTGCCTGCCGAGGGGCGGTCGATGGCGGCCTTGGTCCCGGTCCCGCGGACCGGGACGCCGGCGAGCACACTGGTCACGGTGTCAGCAACACCCTTGGCGAGTACCTGTTCGCACTGCCGCGGCTGGGCGATGTCGATCGGGTCGTGGCTGGAGTCGATGGCCTCGGTGGCGAAGCGGGGCGTGCAGCGCACCCCGCCGCCGGCGATCGTCGCGTAGGCGTCGGCCATCTGCAACGGGGAGACGTACATGTACTGGCCGCCGCCGATGGCGGTGGCCCCGTCGGTGGAGCCGATCTTGTCTGCCTTCGGCGGTGTGACGCCCAGGCGTTTGGCCATCTCCAGGACCGCCGGGATGCCGGTCTTCTCCGCGAGCTGCACGTAGAAGGTGTTCACCGAGTCCCAGGTGCCCTTGGGGATGTCGTAGATGCCGGCCTCGGCGGGATCGGAGTTCGAGAAACCCCTGGGGCAGTCGCCCTCACCGCGGTCCAACGGGAACTTCTTGGTCTCGTAGCAGGCCGGGGAGTAGAAGGCCGTTGAGGTGCCGTAGCCCTGTTCGAGCGCGGCGGCGAGCACGAAGGTCTTGAACGTCGACCCGGGCTGGAAGGTGGCGCTGGTCGGCAGCGGTACCACCGTCTGGTTGACGGCTGTGTTCGAGCCGTACACCCGGTTCACTGCCATGGCGAGGATGTTGCCGGTGCCGGGCTGGATGACGACCTCGGTCGCCGACACCCGGCTGCTCGGTGACACGGTCGAGTTGACGGCGTCCTGCGCCGCCTGCTGCACCATCGGGTCGAGAGTGGTCCTGATGACCAGGCCGCCCTCGTAGATGCGTCGGTTGCGTTCCTCCAGGGTGGAACCGAGCGCCGGGCTCGCCCGCAGCTGGGACCGTACGTAGTCGCAGAAGAACGGCGCCGACGACGTCTCGCAGGAGTCCGCGGCCGGCGGCGGGGCCTTCACGACGTTCAGCGGCATCTGCTTCGTCGCCTCTGCCTGGGTGGTGGAGATATACCCCTCGGCGGCTATCTTGTCCAGCACGGTGTTGCGCCGGGCCAGCGCGGCCTCCGGGTAAGCGGCGGGGTTGTACCGGGACGGACTCTGCACGAGCCCGGCGAGCAGCGCCGCCTGTTCGAGAGTGACCTGGGAGATGGGCACCCCGAAGTAGTGCTCGGCGGCGGTGCCGATCCCGTACGCCCCGTCACCGAAATACGCGATGTTGAGGTAGCGCTCCAGGATCTCGTCCTTGGAGAACCGCTTCTCGATGCCCAGGGCGTACCGGAGCTCCTGGATCTTGCGTTCCAGGGAGTTCCCGGCCGCGACCTCTCGCTCCCGCGTGGTGCGGGCGTTCTGCAGCAGCACGTTCTTGACGTACTGCTGGGTCAGCGTCGAACCGCCCTGAGAGACTCCGCCGGCCTCGCTGTTGCGCAGCGCGGCGCGGAAGACGCCCTGTGGGTCGACGCCGCCGTGCTGGTAGAAGCGGGCGTCCTCGATCGAGATGATTGCCTCGCGCATGATCTTCGGGATCTCGTTGCCGGGCACGACGATGCGGTTCTCGGCCCCGCGCAACATGGCGATCACTGATCCGTCGGCGGCCAGAATCGTCGAACTCTGCGGCAACGGAGGCGTGACGAGCTCGGCGGGCAGCCCGAGGAAGTGGTCCGCGCTTCCCTTGGCGAACAGGCCGACCGCACCGACGAACGGCAGGGACAACAACGCGACGACCAGCCCGAGAACGATCGCCGTCAGCCCCATCTTCTTCAGGACCCGATGCCGGTTCACGGGTGGACGGGGGATGAGCGGCCTGCCCGCTCCCCCGGCCCCGGCCCCGCCGGCCGCCGCCGGACCGTCGCCCGTGCCGCCGGGGGAGCGACGCGCGGAAGCGCCGTCGTCCGCGTAGGTGACGCCGCTCGCCATGTTGCCCGGCCTGGCGGATCGGGACGGCCTGGCGGATCGGGACGGCGCGGTGGATCGGGGCGGGGTGGGGGCACGTTCCGGCGCGACGGCGTGCGACGGGGCACCCGACCGGGCCGGCTTGCTCGGGTCGGCCGGCTTGCTCGCGCGGGGGGCGAGGTGGCTCGAGATGGAGTGCTCGACTCCCGTCCGACAGACGTCGACGTCACCCCCTCCGTGGACCGGCGCAAGGGCCGGAGTCTTCCTGGGACCTGTCCAGCATGCGTGAGCCGGCACTTGGTCGCTCACCGGCAGCACCGCCTCGAACCCGGTGCGATGTGGCAGCGGGTGCGTGCCGATTCGTGGCGGTTGGCGCGGACGGTCTGATTCGCAGGTAACGCTAGACGAGCGTTTCACCGGCGGACCAGCCGCCACGTCCGGTGTGTGCGGTACGTCCTACATTGTTTAGCAGACGTTAAGGAAGTGTGGATCTGATGGTGCGTGCCCCGGCCGGTCCGGGCGGGTGCGGCCGGACGATGGGCTGGCTGGCTGCCGGGGACCGGTGAGGGCGGCCGGGTCACCGGCCCGGCGGGGGCTGCGGGGCCGTGGGATAGGGGGGTTGCGGGGATTGGTCCTGAGCTGTCGGGTATTGGGCCGTCGGGTACTGGGCACCCGGGTACGGGGCGAAGGCGGGGGAGGGTGTCGATCTCGGCCGGTTCGCCGTCAGCCGGTGGTAGGCACGCCGGGTTCGCTCGGCCAGCACGGCGGACAGGTAGGCCCAGCCCGGCGTGCCGGGCGGCGGCGGTGGTGTCACGACGGCTCGCACCTCCCGGACCAGCCCGCTGCCGAGGCATTCGAGGGCCTGCGGGGACAGCTCGTGTGCCCGGCCGAGGAACTGGCGGGCACGCAGGGCCAGAGCATCATCCAACCCGGTGAGGTCAAGGGTGGCGGCCCAGCCGACGAGCTGGGGCGGGACGGACGCCGGCACTCCGCCAGTGCGCGGCACGCTGGCCTGCAGGACGACCGTGCCGGCGAAGACGTCCCCCAGCCGCTTCGCGTGTTTCGACACCAGCATGCTGATCACTGCGGGCAGGCCCAGCAGCAGTCCGGGACGTTCGACGACCGCTCCGACCAGACCCCGGGCGAACGCGTGCCGGAAGTGGATGGGACCTCCGTCGTCGCGGACGACGCGCAGCCCCAGGGCCATCTTGCCGAGGGTCCGCCCGCGCGTCAGCGTCTCGCAGGTGACCGGGTACCCGAGCACGATGCCGACATAGACCAGCAGGAACACCGTGGCGATCAGGGCGTCGTTGTCGGGCCGCACGATCAGTAGGGCCGCGGCGCCGACCGCGTAGAGGATGTAGAGCTGGATGAGCAGGTCGAGCAGGCCGGCGATCAGACGGGAGCCCAGCCGAGCCACCCGCAGTTCGATGGTGATCGCTTCACCTGTGACGATCGCCTCACCCGTGAGGACACCCGTGCCGGCGAGACCGGCGGGTCCCTTTCCCGTGACGACCTGGTTCATCTGGGCCCCCCGGGACCTCGATGGGTATCCGGACATCACTTTATGGCCTACGCCGCCCGGTTCGATCCTCCTCGCCGGGTGGTGCCGCTGACGGCGGTGAGGACGGTTCGGACGCGTGCGGCTCGACGGTCTGCGAGGATCTCGACGGTCTGGGAGGATGAGGTCGTCATGGATCTTGATGCGTACGTCGCCGTGCACCGGCCGGAATGGGTCCGGCTTGGTCGGCTCGTCGACAAGGCCGGCCGGCCGCGGCGAATGGCACCGGACGAGCTCGACGAACTGGTCGAGTTGTACCAGCGCGCGGCTACCCACCTCTCGGTTATCCGCAGCCGGTCGTACGACACGACCCTGGTCGACGATCTGACGAACCTGGTGACGCGAGGCCGGGCGGCGGTGGGCGGCGCACCTGACCCCGGCTGGCACGTCGTCGGTCGTTTCTTCGCGGTGACGTTTCCGGTGGCCGTGTACGAACGCCGATGGTGGGCTGTCGCGACGGCGCTCGGCTCCCTGCTCGTCGCGCTGGCCGTCGGTCTGTGGGTCGTGCACGACGCCGAGGTACAGGCGAACCTGCGTGCGCCGGACGCGGTCGCGGATCTGTGCCGCCACGGCTTCGCGTCCTATTACACCGAGAATCCGGCCTCGTCCTTCGCTAATCAGGTATGGACGAACAACGCCTGGGTGTCCGCGCAGGCGGTGGTCCCCGGGGTGCTGCTGGGTCTCCCGACCCTGCTGGTCATGTTGCTGAACGCGCTGAATCTCGGCGTCGTCGGCGGATACATGACCAGCTGCGGGGAGAGCGGGCAGTTCTTCAGCCTGATCCTCCCGCACGGCCTGCTGGAGCTCACGGTCGTGTTCGTTGCGGGCGGGGTCGGGCTGCGTCTCGGTTGGACGATCATTGCACCGGGTCCGCGCAGGCGGGTGGAGGCCCTGGCCGCAGAGGGGCGCGCAGCGGTGGCCGTCACGATGGGGATGGCGCTCGTGCTGGCCGTCTCCGGGCTGATCGAGGCGTTCGTGACCCCGTCGGGGCTGCCCACGGCGATCCGGATCGGGATCGGCGCGGTGGCGTTCGGCGGCTTCATCGCTTACGTCCGGCTGTACGGCAGCCGGGCGGCCGCGGCCGGAGAGACCGGTGACATCGACACCGGGCGCGGCGGCGCCGACCTGCTCCCGGTGGCCTGACCGCGCCGACCGGGGCCCATGGCGGGCATCACATTTCTGGGGCGGCGGGAAGGCTGCCCGGCGATGTACCTGTTCGGTAGGTACAGGCGCGGCGCCCTGGGGTGAGCCGTGACGCCGACGAGAGGGAGCCTCATGACCACCGCGTTCGACCCGATCGATCTGGGCGGACTTCGCCTGGCAAACCGCATCGCACTGGCCCCCATGACCCGTAACCGGGCCCCCGGCGCAGTCCCGGCTCCGGCCACGGCCACCTACTACGCCCAGCGTGCCGGCGCCGGGCTCCTCATCACCGAGGGCACCCAGCCCTCCGTCGGTGGACAGGGTTACCCGAACACCCCGGGCCTGCACAGTGAGGAGCAGGTGCGGGCCTGGCGGCAGGTGACCGGCGCCGTGCACGAGGCCGGTGGAGTGATCTTTGTCCAGGTGATGCACGCTGGTCGCATCAGTCATCCCGACCTGCTGCCGGGCGGTCTCGTCCCGGTGGCCCCCTCGGCGGTCCGCCCGGCCGGCCAGGCGTTCACCGGCGAGGGTATGCAGGACTTCGTCATCCCGGCCGAGCTGACCGAGCAGGGCATCATCGAGATCATCGCCGATTTCGTCGCCGCGGCCCGTAACGCCGTCGAAGCCGGCTTCGACGGCGTCGAGATCCACGGCGCCAACGGCTACCTCGTGCACCAGTTCCTTGCCAGCGGCACCAACCGGCGCACCGACGGCTGGGGCGGCTCGGCGGCGGGTCGGATCCGGTTCGCTGTGGAGGTCACCCGGGCGGTCGCCACCGCGATCGGCGCTCATCGGGTCGGCCTGCGGATCTCGCCGGGCACCACCTTCAACGACATCACCGAGGACGACGTGCGCGACACCTACGTCGCGCTGGTGGACGCGGTCGCTCCGCTGGGGCTTGCATACCTGCACATTGCGGAGAACACCGGGCGCGAGCTGACCCGAGAGCTGCGGGAGCGCTTCGGCGGTCCGCTCATCCTCAACCCGCTCACCCCCGACCACCCGACCGGGCCGGAGGAGCTGTCGCTCGTGGAGAACGGCACCACCGACATCCTCAGTTTTGGGACGCTGTTCCTGGCCAACCCCGACCTGCCCGTCCGGCTCGCGGCCGGCGGCCCGTTCAACTCGCCGGACCGCGCCACCTTCTACGGTGGCGACGAGCGCGGGTACACCGACTACCCGGCACTCGCCGATGCCGACGCCGATGCCGACTCTGTGGCCGTGACCGTGGTTCAGCAGGAGTCGCCCGAAGCCGGGCCGGTCGTCACCGCCTAGCGCGACAACCTGTACGCGCGCATGGCCGGGCGGTGGGAGGGGCATGGTGTGCCTTGGCCGGCTAAGAACCGCGGAAACCGGCCTCCTGGACAAGGGCGCGACGCGGTCGGTGCGATGTCCCGTGACGCCGCCTTGTCAGCGGCGATCCCTGGACCAGGCTGGTCAGAGTACCGTCTACCGCCACGGAACCACCCGGGAACACCGGGGCCGGCCCGGCCGGCACCTCGCGAAATCACCTTCGATGATTTCGCTGGGTAGTCGTCTAGATCTGGGTGGTCGTCTAGAGCCGGCCGAGGGATTTCAGGGTGAGGTAGGTGTCGCTGACGGCCGCCGCGTAGCCGCTCGGCGGTGCGTCCACCACCTCGACCCCGCGGCGGCGCAGCGTCTCGGTGAGCTCCCGTCGCCGCAGCAGAGTCTGTTCGGCCGCCGCGGCCGCGTACACCTCACGGACGTCACCGCGGCCGGTCGTCATCTCGTCCACGCGCGGGTCGCGCAGCGCCGCGACCACGACAGGATGCCGTGCGGCCAGCGTTGGCAGGGCCGGGAGCAGCCCTTCCTCGATCACCGCCGGCACCAGGTCGGTGAACAGGACGACCAGGGACCGCCGCGAAGTCCCGCGCAGTACCGTCGACACGATTCCGCCATGATCGGCCTCGACCAGGGCCGGTTCCAGGGTGGCCATCGCGTCGCTCATCCGGGCGAGCAACCCATGATCGTGCCTGCCTGGCAGGGTGATCCGGGGAACGCTGTCGTGCGCCACGAGACCCACCCGGTCACCCGCGCGCAGCGCCACCGCGGTGAGTAGCAGCGCGGCGTCGAGCGCATGGTCCAGCCGGGGAGTATCGCCGATCCGCCCGGCCGAGGTCCGACCCGTGTCGAGTACGCAGACGACCCTGCGGTCGCGCTCCGGTCGGAACGTGCGGACGACGACGGTCCCGCGCCGGGCGGTACCCCGCCAGTCGATCAGCCGGACGTCGTCGCCGATCACATAGTCCCGCAGGCTGTCGAACTCGGAGCCGGCGCCCGCGCCGCGGATGGCGACTTCGCCCTCGACCTCCCGCAGCCGCGCGAGAGCGGCCGGCAGATGGCGGCGTGACGTGAACGGCGGCAGCACCCGGACCCGCCATGCGCAGTGATGCCGTCCCTGCCGGCCGGCGAGGCCGAGTGGCCCCAGCGAACGGACCGTGATGCGGAACGGCTCCCGGTCGCCGCGCCGGGCCGGATGCAGCGTCGTCTCCAGGAAGCGCCGCTCCCCGGCCGGAACGGTGACCCGGTGCTCCCGTGGCCGGGACCCCGAGGACGGCGGCCAGGCGTCGCGGATGTGGGCACGCACCGTGCGGGTGCCGCCGTTCGTGACGCCGAGCACCAGCGGAACGGGCTGACCCAGCCGCCCGGCGGTCGGTCCGGACCGGCTGAACTCCAGCGTGCGGACCCCACCCGCCAGGGCGAGGTCGAGGGCGACCAAGCCCACCACCACCAGATCGACCAGCACGAGGGTCAGGCCCGGGGCGGGGGACAGGACGACGGCCAGCGCCCCGAACAGGGCCAGCGCGACGGTACGGCCGGTGATCGCCACCGTTTCCGTCTACCGGGGCACCGGAACGGTGGCGAGTACCTGTTCGAGCACGACGTCGGCCGTCACGCCGTCCAGTTCGGCCTCCGGGCGGAGGCTGATCCGGTGCCGCAGGGTCGCCCGGGCCAGCGCCTTGACATCGTCGGGGGTCGCATAGCCGCGTCCCGACAGCCACGCCCAGGCCCGGGTCGTCGCCAGCAGCGCGGTGGCGCCGCGGGGGGACACCCCGAGCTGTACCGACGGTGCCGCGCGGGTCGCCCGGGCCAGGTCGACGATGTAGGCCAGCACCTCCGGGTGGACTCCGACGGTGAGCACCGCGGCGCGGGCGGCCGCGAGGTCCGCTGGTCCCGCGACCGGGCGGACCCCCGCGGCGGGCAGGTCGGAGGGGTCGAACCCGCCCGCATGGTGGGCGAGGACACGGACCTCGTCGTCGCGGGGTGGCAGTGGCAGCGTCACCTTCACCAGGAAGCGGTCGAGCTGCGCCTCGGGAAGCGGATAGGTGCCCTCGTGTTCGATCGGGTTCTGGGTGGCGAGGACGGCGAAGGGGGCCGGCAGTGGCCGCGGGACGCCCGCCACGCTGACCTGACGCTCCTCCATCACCTCCAGCAGAGCGGCCTGCGTCTTCGGTGGAGTCCGGTTGATCTCGTCGGCCAGCAGGAGGTTGGTGAAGACCGGGCCCTCCCGGAAGGTGAACTCGGAACTGCGGTTGTCGTACACCAGCGAGCCGGTGACGTCGCCGGGCATGAGGTCCGGGGTGAACTGCAGGCGCTTGGTGTCCAGTGCCAACGCGGTCGCGAGCGTGCGGACCAGCAGCGTCTTCGCGACGCCGGGCACCCCCTCGAGCAGCGCGTGTCCCCGGCACAGCAGGGCGATGACGAGCCCGCTGACCGCCGCGTCCTGACCAATCACCGCCTTGGCCACCTCACCGCGCAGCGCGATCAGGGCCCGGCGGGCCGTCTGCGCGTCCGGTGGTGCCGGCTGCTCTCCCAGGCTCGGCGCCGCGGCGGACGACGATGCGGTCGAGGGCGGGGGGCTGCCGTCGGCGCGTCGATGCGTGGGGATGTCACCGTAGGCCTACCTGTCGATCGAGCTCGTCGAGCGCGTGGGCCAGCGCCAGCAGCGCCGCGTCCTGCGTATCGCGTCGAGGGGCGCCGAGGCCGGCCCGGGGAACGCCCGCTGCGGCGGTCCGCTCGGATCCGCCGTCGCGATACCGTCCGGACTCGCCGGATGCCGGCCGCTGTCCGTTCTCGGCCGGGTAGCGGCCTGACTGGTACCAGTCCCTGGCCCGCCCGAGGTGACCGGGCGGTCCGGCGGTCTGCGGCGGCATGCCCGAACCGTACAGGAGCGATCCGATCTCCGAGGGTGACCGTCCTGTCTGCTCGCTGGCAGCGGTCACCAGAGTGACGGGATCGGGGCTCAGGGAACCGGCGGGGGTCCAGGCCAGGGGCAGGCCCATCCGTTCGGCCAGCCGGACGCGGGTCCCGGCCCGCAGCGCGTCGGCGGTCCTGTCCCGGGCGTGTGCCGCCGCGTACAGTCGCCCGCGTCCCTCGACCGTCTCGGCCGCCCGGACGACCACCGGGAGGGGCTCCGGCACCGGCGGCCCGAGCCGCCGGCCACGCCACAGCGCCAGCAGAGCCAGGACGACGACGATGTGCAGAAAGGTCCACCAGAAGGCGGACGGCAGCAGATCCACCATGCTTTTCGTGCCGACCCCGCCGGCCCCGCCCCCGTCGGGTGTGATCCAGGACAGCACGGGTTGCCGGGCGAGCAGGCCGAGGGCCAGCGCCGCGTTCCCCGTGCGGTCGAGGTGCTCGTTGGTGAGGAACCCCGCCGAGCCGAGCAGCACCAGCCGCCCGCCACTGACGCGTGGTGAGCCCGATCGGGTGAGGGTCAGCACGGCGAGGCGCGCCTCGTCGGGCGGGTCGCCGTAGCACAACGAGACCGCCATATCGCCGAGACCGGCTCCGTCGCCCTGGCGGGTGAAGGTCTCGTCGGCGCCGATCGAGGTTGTTCCGGCCGTGGTCGCCTCGGGCAGGAGGCACCGCGGATCGCTCTGCTCGCCGCCGAGCCCGGCGCCGAGTTTGCCGCCGGGCTCGGAGTCTGCCGTGACCACCCCGACATCCAGGGCGCCGAGCACCGTGGCGCCCGGCGCCACGAGGACGACGTCGGCGCCCTGCCAGACCCGTCCGAGCAGGGCGATCAGCTCGTCATGGGTGAGCCGTCCCGGATGGACGACGACCAGCGTCGCTCTGTCACCCGCCCCGGCTGGACCGACCCCGCTGCCCGGACCACCGGGGTTCGGCCCCTGCTGCCGGCCGCCGGAAGGGTTGTCCGTGGCGGACACGATGATCCCGCGTGCCCGCAGGATCTCGGCCAGGGCCCGGGTTCCTCCGGGCTCGGCGGAGGCCACGTTCAGGTAGGCCG
Source organism: Frankia sp. CgJB1 (assembly GCF_977947065.1). Lineage (NCBI taxonomy): Bacteria > Bacillati > Actinomycetota > Actinomycetes > Frankiales > Frankiaceae > Frankia > Frankia sp. CgJB1. The sequence goes on along the minus strand of NZ_CDWTNB010000008.1, from coordinate 8,534 downwards.
GGCCGCCGGGCCGCCCGGCCAGCGCCGAGACGACCACGTAACAGAGGACCAGGACGCCGAGGACGGCCACCACGAGGATCCCGCGGCGCACCGCCGGGGGCCTGGGGTCGCTGCGCAACGCGCTCGGCGACCCCCGCCCGGACCGGCCGCCGGCCGTCCCGCCGCCACCGAGATGGTCGCCGGTGATCGCCGGGGCGCCGGGGATGGTCATGCCGGGACCGCGAGGGTGTCTGCGCTGCCGGTGCCGCCGGTGCCCCCGGTACCGCGACGCAGCTGGGCCAGGGCGCGGTCGGCCTCGACCAGGACCTGGTAGCCGGCCGCGGACGCCGGGCGCCCGCCGTACCAGATCTCGCTGAAGACCTCGACGGCCGCGGCGAGCGCCGCGGCCGGCTCGAGCGCCGTGCCGGGTCCATCGCCCGCCGCGCCCGCCGCCGCGCCCGGCCGGTCCGTTCCGCCCTGGGGATGCCCACCGTCGGGTCCGCCCCGGGGAGGCCCCCCATCGGGGGACGGCGCGATCCTCGCCACGTCCTCGACGAGTTCACCGGCCGTACGGCCGGGGCGCGGATCGAGCACGCCCTTCTCCTCCAGCATCCGCACGATGGCCCGTAGCCGGGACCGGACCGCCTCGGCGTAGGCTCCGCGGGCGGCGTGGCCGTCCGCCTCGGCGCGCAACCGCGCCGCGGTCGACGAACTGGACAGGTCGTCATCCTCCCGCCTGGTACGCGCGCTGCGGCGCACCGGGCCGAGCCACCACCGTAGCGCCACCGCCACGACGACCAGTACGAGGACGAGCGCGAGGACCCCGAGACCACCCGACCCTCCGCCGAGGCCGTCTCCGCCAGGGAGCAGCCAGTGGACCAGATCCCCGATCTTGTCGTCGATCCACCGGACCGCCCGGCTCCACCAGCTGGGTTCGGGACTCCTGTAGATGTGCTTGGAAAGTTCCCGCCGAGCCTCCTCCCGAGCTCCGTCCCGAGTGACGGGACCACCGAGCGTCATCCGGAGGGCCGCAGGCCGGCGGTGCGGGCGCGGGCCGCCTCGGCGAGGGTCACGTCCAGACCCTCGCGTCTGATCCTGAGGTCGACGTAGAGCAGGACGACGGCTCCGGAGATGATCGGTGTGGAGATCGTGGTAGCGAGCAGACTGCCGATCGCCTGGACGATGTAGCCGGTGACGGTGAGGTTACCCCTGATCGGGTCGCCGAACACCGACTCGGAGGAGGCCATCACGATGCTGGCGGCGATGGCGAAGATCGCACCGAGGAACCCCGCCACCAGCATGGCGAGCAGCAGGATACCGAACGTTCGCCACCATGATCCACGCACGATCGCGATTGACCGTCGCAGCGCGTCGCGCACGGTGCCGCCCTCGAGGACGTACGCGGGCGTGGCCAGCGCCAGGTAGACCCCGACGACGATCGCCCCGACCAGCAGCGCGATCAGCCCCAGCACCACCGACAGCGCCACGATGACCGTGAGGCCGAGCAGGCCGGGCAGCCGTGGCGCGACCCGTCGGACCGCGTCGATCGTGGTGATTCGGCTTCCCAGGGTCGCCTCGCTCACCACGACGCTGAGCACCCCGGAAAGGAAGAGCCCGAGGATGAGATCGAGACCGAGCATCGCGACGGTGATGGCGGCCCTGGCGCCCGGCGACGCGTCCTCGCCGCTGATCGCGACGGTGGTGGACACTGTCTTCACCACCGCCGCGGCCGCCACCGTCACCCCGACGGTTGCGCCGGGATTCGTGCGGATCGTGGCGAACGTGCCGTCCAGGATCTCGCCCAGAGCGAGGGGGCGCAGCGGGATGATGCCCGGTTTCGGGACGGCCGGGCCCCACCGCCACTGTCCCCACGGGCCCTGCGGGGCGCCGGGTGGCGGTGTGCCGGGCGAAGCCCAACTGGGTCCGTCGGCCATCGGTGTGTCTCCACTCATCGCAGTCGGTGTCGAGGTTCGGTGTGTCGAGGTAAGGATGCCGTGCTTGTGGTGGGCATGCTGCGGCCACTATGAGGATTCTGTGCTCTCGGCCGGGATGGATGCTGGGGATGCCGGCGGAATTACGCGGTCTGGCCGGGATGTGCTGGCCAGGATGTGCCGGCTGGGCCGCACCACCTCGGCTGCGGGGCCGGTCGCCGACCGAGTCGCCCAGGGTTGTCCACAGCCGCTTCACGACTGCCGGGGGCGGTATCCACAGATCACCACTTGGGGCTGGTCGGCCCGCGGCTGATCCTTCCTGTCATGCCTCGAGCCACGTTGTCCCTGCTCACCAGGAATCTCGCGATCCTCGCTGATCTGATCATGCCGCTTGCCTGCGCCGGATGCGGCGACTGGGGGGCATCGGCGTGCCCGGCGTGTGTCGCCGAGCTTCGTGGTCCCGTGTTCCTCGCCGCCGCGGGCTCCCTGGCCACCCCGTGGCGGCGAGGGCTGCCGCCGTGCCTGGCCGCCGCCCGCTACGCCGACCGGGTCCGGGCGCTCCTTCTCGCCTACAAGGAGCGTGGCCGGCGCGACCTGGCCGGTCCGCTGGGCGGTGCGCTCGCCCGTGCGGTGGCGCGGGCGGTGTCGTCGGGCGCGGTGGGTGCCACTGACGTGCATCCCGGTCTCCGTCCTCGCGGGCGCGGTGTGGTGCTGGTCCCGGTGCCTTCGAACCGCGCCGCGCGGCGTCGGCGTGGTTTCGACCACCTCGAGCTGCTGTGTTCCGTGGCGGCCGCGGTCCTGCGCCGACGCGGGCACCGGGTCGGAATCGCTCCCGTGCTGCGGCCGGTGCGGCACACGGCGGACCAGGCCGGGCTGGGGGCGGCGGCACGGTTCGTCAACCTCACGGGCGCCTTCGGCTTGGTCGGTCCCGCCCGCACGGCCCGGCTGGTGCGGGTCGCCGACGATCTCTCGGACGGGCCTCCCGCGGACCCGTGCATCGTCGTGGTCGACGACGTACTGACGACGGGAGCCACGGCGGGTGAGGCGGTACGGGCCCTACGAGCCGGCGCCCTGCGGGCGAGCGCCGTCGCCGTGGTGGCCGCTTCGGGCCCGACGCGCGGACGGGACCGCTTGCTCGCCTTGACGGGGCCGCCGGGGTGAAACTACCAGTACGCACCGCCTGACCAGGCAGTAGGCGCAACGGCCGAGTGGCCCGACGGAGCGGGAGTGACCGCTTGTCGGTCGCAGTGCACTCGTCGTGCGGATACCGGGCCGGCGGGCGGAGTAGCGCCGCCGCTGAAGGGAAGGGAGCCGAATGCGGGCAGCTAGCCGTAGAACGTTGGGAAGGTGCGACAACCGTAGATAGGGCGCCCGGGGGGATCGTCTCGGCCCCGCGGAGATGGTTTCTTCCGGAAGCTCCGAGACACCAGCGCACGGTCGGTAGCCTTGGCGAGGGCCGTGGGCGCCGGACAGGCGAACAGGAGGTGGATCGCGTGGACATCGTGGTCAAGGGCAGGCACACCGCGGTTCCGGAACGGTTCCGCAATCATGTCCAGGCCAAGCTCGCCAAGTTGGAACGGCTGAACTCCAACATCATCCGGGTGGATGTCGAGCTGTCGAAGGAACGGAATCCCCGGCTGTCCGACGTCTGCGACCGAGTCGAGCTGACTGTGTACTCACGGGGTCCGGTGATCCGGGCCGAGGCCGCCGCGGCCGACTGCTACGCCGCCCTCGACCTGGCCGCCGGCAAACTGGCCGAGCGGCTGCGCCGGGCCGCCGACCGGCGGGTCCGCCACCACGCCAACCACGCTGGCGCCAAGCCGGCCGGGATCACCTCGGTCCCGCTCGGCAGTCTCATGCCGTTGGAGGGCACGAAGCCGGCGGCTGCTCTACCGGCCGGTGCCGAGGATGCTGGTGCCGCCGGAAGGAGTGGCAGCGGCGGGTCCAGGCCGGTCGTCGCCGCTCCGGCCGACGAATCCACCGCCAGGATCGGTGCGGGCGAGCAGAGTGAGCAGGCTCCGCTGATCGTCCGGGAGAAGACCCATGAGGCGGAGCCGATGTCGCTGGAGGAGGCCCTGTCCAACATGGAACTGGTGGGGCATGATTTCTATCTCTTCCTCGACGTCGACCTCGGCCTCCCCAGCGTTGTCTACCGGCGGGTCGGTTACGACTACGGTGTCATCCGGTTGTCCGGTTCGGCGGCGGCCGGCAGGTCGGGGCGGGCGGGCGCCGATCAGCGGGACGAGCGGCCGTCGCCAACCCGGGGCGCCTTCGTGAGCTCGGCCGCCGCCGTTTAGACGATCTGAAGGCCGCGTCCGCCGGCCGACGTGGGACTATTTGCCTCGGGTGTCGGAGTACACGGCGCACTGCCCCGCGTGGAGGCACGCAGGGCGGTGCGCTGCGGGCAGTGGTCCAGGGAGGTCAGATGACGGTGGAGGAGCAGCGCTCTGAGGAGATGCTGCCGACGCCATCGGAGGCGAACCCCATCCGGGTGCTGATCGTTGACGACCATGCGCTGTTCCGGCGTGGGCTGGAGATGGTGCTGGGGCAGGAGGTCGACATCGAGGTCGTCGGGGAGGCCGCGGATGGTGCCGAGGCGGTGACCATGGCTAAGGAGATGGCGCCGGACATGGTGCTCATGGATGTGCGGATGCCGCGCCGTGGCGGGATCGACGCCACGAGCGCCATCAAGGAGGCTGTCCCGAGTGCCAAGATCGTCATGCTGACCATCAGCGACGAGGAGGCCGACCTCTACGACGCGATTAAGGCGGGGGCCATGGGCTACCTGCTGAAGGAGATCTCTATCGACGAGGTCGCCGCGGACATCCGCGCTGTGTACGGGGGACAGAGCCTCATCAGCCCGTCCATGGCGTCGAAGCTGCTCAGCGAGTTCGCAGCCATGATCAAGAACAAGGATGACCGCCCGCAGCTCCCCACCCCCCGGCTGACCGATCGGGAGATGGAGGTGCTGCGGCTCGTCGCCAAGGGTATGAACAACCGTGACATCGCCAAGCAGCTCTACATCAGTGAGAACACCGTCAAGAACCACATCCGGAACATCCTGGAGAAGCTCCAGCTGCACTCCAGGATGGAGGCGGTCGTGTACGCGGTCCGGGAGAAGCTGCTCGAGATCACCTGAGGCCCGGTCGGGGGCGTCACCGTGGCGCGGGATCGTCCGGTAGGAGCGATCCCACCCAGCAGTCCCGCCGGTTACCGTCGCCCAGCAGCAGGGCCCGGCGCAGGGTGCCCTCCACGGCGAAACCGGCCTTCTCGGCCACGCGGCGAGACGCGAGGTTGCCCACCGCGGCCCGCCACTCGATCCGGGCCAGCGCCAGAGCTCTGAAACCCCAGCGGGTCAGCGCGGCAACGGCCTGGGAGGTTACTCCCCGCCCGCGCGTCGGCGCCGCGCACCAGTAACCAATCTTCGCATCGCCGTCGCCGGAGAGATCCGCCAGTCCGACCGAGGCAAGGAGCTGCTCGGTCGTGGCATCCACCACCGCGAACAGTGCCCCGGTCCCGCTGGCCCAGCTCTGCGGCGACTGGCGTGAGACGAAGTCCACCGCGTGTTGGTACAGATACGGCGTCGGGACTCTTGTCCACCGGCTTATCTCCGGGTCCTGGCAGGCCTGGTGTACGGCGTCGGCGTCCCGGGGGTGCCAGGGGCGCAGATGCAGGCGGCCCGCCGTGATCTCCGCTGGTTCGAGAGGTGCCATGCTCCAACCTTGCACCGGCCGCCACCGTTGCCGCCGGTCCCGGGCACCCATCCGCGCTCCCGGTCGTTGGACAGTGCGGCGTGGCATGGGCGGACGATGCACGCCGTGCTGTCATCCCGTTCTGGTCGTTCCCGTCCGCGCGACCCCTGGCCCCTCGCCGGCACCCCTTCCCGTCGCCTGCTCCTCATCGGTCCCAGCCGGAGGAACCGCGCGCGGATGGATGTTGTAGGCGGCTATCGAAGGGCTAGCATCGTGGGGTCGGTGACCTCGCCGACGCGCCTGCCGGAGGAGTTTCGCCCGTGGTACTAGACAAGATCTTGCGTGCCGGCGAGGGCCGGATCCTGCGCAAGCTCAAGGCGATCGCCGAGCAGGTGAACCTGATCGAGGATGACTTCACCGGCCTGTCCGACGGTGAACTGCGAGGCATGACCGACGAGTTCCGCCAGCGGCTCGCGGACGGGGGGGAGACCCTCGACGACCTGCTGCCCGAGGCCTTTGCCGCCGTGCGCGAGGCAGCGCGGCGCACGCTGGGCCAGCGGCATTTCGATGTGCAGGTCATGGGGGGCGCGGCCCTTCATCTTGGCAACATCGCCGAGATGAAGACCGGTGAGGGCAAGACGCTGGTCTCGACCCTGCCGACCTACCTCAACGCGCTGGCCGGTAAGGGTGTGCACGTCATCACCGTCAACGACTACCTCGCCCAGCGCGACGCCGAGAACATGGGCCGGGTCCATCGTTTCCTCGGCCTCACCGTCGGGGTGATCCATCCGCAGATGCCGCCGCCGGTCCGGCGGGCCCAGTACGCCTGCGATATCACCTACGGCACCAACAACGAGTTCGGGTTCGACTACCTCCGTGACAACATGGCCTGGAGCTCGGAGGAACTCGTCCAGCGTGGCCACAACTTCGCGGTCGTCGACGAGGTGGACTCCATCCTCATCGACGAGGCCCGCACGCCGTTGATCATCAGCGGTCCAGCGGATCATCCGACCAGGTGGTACACGGAGTTTGCCCGGATCGCCCCGCTGCTCGAACGCGATGTCGACTACGAGGTCGAAGAGGGCAAGCGGACGGTGGCCATCACCGAGTCCGGGGTCGAGAAGGTCGAGGACCAGCTCGGCATCGAGAACCTCTACGAATCGGTGAACACTCCGCTCGTGGGCTACCTGAACAATTCACTGAAGGCCAAGGAGCTCTACAAGCGGGACAAGGACTACATCGTTACCGACGGTGAGGTTCTCATCGTCGACGAGTTCACCGGCCGCGTGCTCCACGGCCGTCGCTACAGCGAGGGAATGCACCAGGCGATCGAGGCCAAAGAAAAGGTCGAGATCAAGCAGGAGAACCAGACCCTCGCGACGATCACGCTGCAGAACTACTTCCGGCTCTACGACAAGCTCTCCGGCATGACCGGTACCGCCATGACCGAGGCGGCCGAGTTCCACCAGATCTACTCGCTCGGGGTCGTCCCCATCCCGACGAACAAGCCGATGGTCCGGCTCGACCAGCCGGACGTCGTCTACAAGACCGAGATCGCGAAGTTCGACGCCGTGGTGGAGGACATCGCCGAGCGGCACGAGAAGGGCCAGCCGGTCCTGGTCGGCACCACCAGCGTCGAGAAGTCCGAGTACCTCTCGAAGCAACTCCGCAAGCGTGGTGTGCCGCACGAGGTGCTCAACGCCAAGCACCACGAGCGGGAGGCGGCCATCATCGCCGAGGCGGGCCGCAAGGGCGCCGTCACGGTGGCGACGAACATGGCCGGTCGTGGTACGGACATCATGCTCGGCGGCAACCCGGAGTTCATTGCCCAGGCCGAGCTGCGCCAGCGCGGCCTCTCGCCGATCGAGACCCCCGAGGACTATGAGGCGGCCTGGCAGGAGGCCCTGGAGAAGGCCAGGCAGTCGGTGAAGGCCGAGCACGAGGAGGTCGTCGACGCCGGCGGCCTGTACGTGCTCGGCACCGAGCGGCACGAGTCCCGGCGCATCGACAACCAGCTGCGTGGCCGGGCCGGCCGGCAGGGCGACCGCGGTGAGTCGCGCTTCTACCTCTCCCTCGGCGACGATCTCATGCGGTTGTTCAACGCGGCCGCGGTCGAGGGCATCATGGATCGGCTGAACATCCCCGAGGACGTCCCGATCGAATCGAAGATCGTGACTCGGGCGATCCGGTCGGCCCAGACCCAGGTCGAGGGGCAGAACTTCGAGATCCGCAAGAACGTCCTCAAGTACGACGAGGTCATGAACAAGCAGCGCACCGTGATTTATGAGGAGCGCCGCAAGGTTCTCGGCGGTGCTGATCTCCACGAGCAGGTGCGTCACTTCGTCGACGACACCGTCGAGGGGTACGTGCGCGGCGCCACCGCCGACGGGTATCCGGAGGAGTGGGATCTCGACACGCTCTGGACGGCGCTCGGGCAGCTCTACCCGGTCGGTGTGGTGGCACCCGATGTCGACGATCGTGACGGGCTCACTGCCGATCACCTGCTCGAGGACATCCAGGTCGACGCGCAGGAGGCGTACGACCGGCGGGAACTCGACTTCGGCGACGGCCCCGACAGCGAACCGATCATGCGGGAGCTGGAGCGACGGGTCGTCCTCGCGGTCTTGGACCGAAAGTGGCGCGAGCACCTCTACGAAATGGACTACCTGCAAGAGGGCATCGGGCTGCGGGCGATGGGACAGCGGGACCCGCTGGTCGAGTACCAACGTGAGGGTTTCGACATGTTCCAGACGATGATGGAGGGTATCAAGGAGGAATCTGTCCGGCTGCTGTTCAACGTCGAGGTTCAGGTCGCGGGGCAGGAGGAGGCCGCCGCGCCGGTGGGCGTCGAGCCGGCCGCGTCCGCCGCTCCCGCACCGCCGGCCGGAGCCGCGACCCTGCCCGCTCCGGTGGTGCCGACGATCCCGGGCGG
>NZ_CDWTNB010000007.1:0-51786 GCF_977947065.1 Frankia sp. CgJB1 | reverse complement strand
CAACTAGTAGAAGCGGCATTGGGTCAGGTCCCCGCACCCGGAACGCCACAACGGAGGAGGTTCAAACGTTCGACAGGGCCACAACTGGGGAACATTGCCTTCAGCGCGGGCCACCCGGGCGGGACGGACCGACCCACCCCAACGACAACAATCGCCCATGCAATGGTCGCGGGCAGTTCACACAGAGGTGTCGCCAATCGCCACGTGCAGGGCGGACCATTGAGGTGTGGTTCGTCTGGATAAGGTCGTCATGATGATCGGACGTTCAGTAGGCCGGGTTGTCATCTCCGATGTGACACCGACCGTCTCGTGTGGCCAGTGGCCGGCGCGGGCGATCGCGGGCGAAATTCTCACCGTCGGTGCAACGGTGTTCCGCGAGGGTCATGACCTCATCGGCGCGAACGTCGTGCTGTCAGGTCCCGACGGGCAGGGAACTCCGTTCACCCGGATGCGGTCCGTTGGCCCCGGGACCGACCGTTACGAGGCGGAGATCACCGCCGGGACCGAAGGCCTGTGGGGATATCGGGTCGAGGCGTGGGCCGATCCGCTCGCCACCTGGCGGCACGGTATCGCCCTCAAGGTCGGCGCGGGCCAGAACACGGACGAACTCGCGGTGGACTTCGAGGACGGTGCGCGCCTGCTGCTGCGGGCCCTGCCCGGGCTCCCCGAACCGCGCCGGGCGGAGATCGCCCTCGCCGTGGCCGCGCTGCGCGACGACAATCGCACCGACCCCCGCGACCGGATCGCCGCGGCCCTCGATCCTCGGCTGGTGAGCCTGCTGGACGCCTGCCCGCTGCGCGAGCTGGTGACCCGCTCGCCGCTGTACCGGGTGTGGGTGGATCGTCGGCGCGCCCTCTACGGCAGCTGGTACGAGATGTTCCCGCGCTCGGAGGGCGCGAGCCTCGACCCGCCCCGGTCCGGGACCTTCCTCACCGCGGCCGAACGCCTGCCCGCGGTCGCGGCGATGGGCTTCGACGTGGTGTACCTGCCGCCGATCCATCCGATCGGCGAGGTCAACCGCAAGGGTCCCAACAACACCCTCACTCCCGGTCCGACAGACCCCGGCTCGCCGTGGGCCATCGGCAGCGAACACGGCGGCCACGACGCCGTGCATCCCGGCCTCGGCACGATCGACGACTTCGACCTGTTCGTCGCCCGGGCACGCTCGCTGGGCATGGAGATCGCGCTCGACCTCGCCCTGCAGTGCGCGCCGGACCATCCATGGGCGAAGCATCACCCGGAGTGGTTCGTCGTGCGCAGCGACGGCTCCATCGCCTACGCGGAGAATCCGCCGAAGAAGTACCAAGACATCTATCCGCTGAACTTCGACGCCGACCCGACCGGGCTCTACCAGGCGATACTACGCGTTGTCCGGTACTGGACTGCACACGGAGTACGAATCTTCCGTGTCGACAATCCGCACACAAAGCCCGTCGAGTTCTGGGAATGGCTCATCGCCCAGGTGAAGTCGACCGAACCGGATGTGCTCTTCCTCGCGGAGGCGTTCACCCGGCCGGCGATGATGCACACGCTCGCCAAGGTCGGTTTCACCCAGTCATATACCTATTTCACCTGGCGCAACACGAAGTGGGAGCTCGAGAAGTACGCGCGCGAACTGGTGTCGGCCGCGTACTACATGCGGCCGAACTTCTTCGTCAACACCCCGGACATCCTGCCGGAGTACCTGCAGCACGGCGGCACGGCGGCGTTCCAGATCCGGGCGGTACTCGCGGCGACGCTGTCGCCGACCTGGGGCGTCTACGCCGGGTACGAGTTGCGCGAGAACACCCCGGTCCGACCGGGCAGCGAGGAGTACCTGGACTCCGAGAAGTACCAGTACCGGCCGCGCGACTGGGCCGCGGCGGAGCGTGCGGGCCAGTCGCTCGCGCCGTACCTGACCAGACTCAACCAGATCCGCCACGCCCACCCCGCCCTGCAGTGGCTGCGCAACCTCCACTTCCACCATGCCGACGGGGACGAGATCATGGTCTTCTCCAAGCGGGTGGACTCCCTGCGGGCAGACGACACGGGTCCCGGGGACACGGCCGCTGCCGACACCGTGCTCGTCGTCGTCAACCTTGACCCGCACGCTCCCCGGGAGACCACCGTGCGGCTCGACATGCCGGCCCTCGGCCTCGGCTGGGAAGACTCCTTCGAGGTCACCGATGAGATCACTGGTGCCGCCTACGCGTGGGGCAAGCAGAACTACGTGCGGCTGGACCCGGCGGTCGAGCCCGCGCACGTCTTCGCTGTGCGGGCCCGGCCGTGATGGATTCTGAGCCTCTCAGCGAACCGATCGGCGAGCACATCCCCGGCCCGGCCCCCGCCATGCCGGGCGGGGAGACCTTACGCGACCCGCACTGGTTCAAGCGGGCCGTGTTCTACGAGGTGCTCATCCGCGGCTTCGCGGACTCCAACGGCGACGGCACCGGGGACATTCACGGCCTGATCTCCAGACTCGACTACCTGGAGTGGCTCGGCGTCGACTGTCTGTGGCTGCTACCAATCTACTCCTCGCCGTTGCGTGATGGCGGCTACGACATCAGTGACTACTTTCAGATCCTGCCGGAATTCGGCGACCTCGGCGACTTCGTCAGCCTGGTCGACGAGGCCCACCGCCGGGGCATCCGGATCATCGCGGATCTGGTGATGAACCACACCTCGGACGCCCATCCCTGGTTCCAGGCGTCCCGCTCCGACCCCGACGGGCCGTTCGGGGACTTCTACGTCTGGTCCGACAGCGACGAGCTGTACCCGGACGCCCGGATCATCTTCGTGGACACCGAGAAGTCGAACTGGTCGTGGGATCCGGTCCGCGGTCAGTACTACTGGCACCGTTTCTTCTCCCACCAGCCCGACCTGAACTATGACAACCCCGAGGTCCAGGAGGCGATGCTGGAGGTCCTGCGCTTCTGGCTCGATCTCGGCATCGACGGGTTTCGGCTCGACGCGGTCCCCTACCTCTATGTCCGGGAGAACACCAACGGCGAGAACCTGCCGGAGACCCACGAGTACCTCAAGCGGGTCCGCAAGGAGGTCGACGCCAAGTACGCCGACCGGGTGCTGCTCGCCGAGGCGAACCAGTGGCCCTCCGACGTCGTCGAGTACTTCGGCAACGACGACGAGTGTCACATGGCGTTCCACTTCCCGTTGATGCCGCGCATCTTCATGGCGGTCCGGCGGGAGTCCCGCTACCCGATCTCGGAGATTCTCGCTCAGACGCCCCAGATCCCGCCGAACTGCCAGTGGGGCATCTTCCTGCGCAACCACGACGAGCTGACGCTCGAAATGGTGACCGACGAGGAACGGGACTACATGTGGGCCGAATACGCGAAAGATCCACGTATGAAGGCCAACATCGGCATTCGTCGCCGGCTGGCGCCGCTGCTGGACAACAGCCGTGACCAGATGGGGCTGTTCACCGCGCTCCTGCTCTCGCTGCCCGGCTCGCCAGTGCTGTACTACGGCGACGAGATCGGGATGGGTGACAACATCTACCTGGGCGACCGGGACAGCGTCCGGACTCCGATGCAGTGGTCACCGGACCGTAACGCCGGTTTCTCCACCGCGGACCCGGCCCGGCTGTACCTTCCCCTGATCATGGATCCGGTCTACGGTTATCAGGCCCTGAACGTCGAGGCCGGACAGCGCATGCCGACCTCGTTCTTGGCCTGGACCAAGCGGATGATCGAGGTACGCAAGCGTCATCCGGTCTTTGGGCTCGGCGACTACACCGAGCTTGGCGCGTCCAATCCCTCGATCTTCGCCTTCGTCCGCGAGTTCGGCGACGACCGGGTCCTGTGCGTCGCGAATCTGTCCCGCTTCGCCCAGCCGGTGGAGCTCGATCTGCGTTGTTTCGAGGGATTGGTTCCGGTGGAACTGCTCGGCCGGGTGCACTTCCCGCCGATCGGCGAGCTTCCCTACCTGCTGACGCTGCCAGGTCACGGACATTACTGGTTCGCGGTGACCAGACCGGGGGAATTCACCCCCTAGCCGCGTTGGGCGGACCGGGGCAACGGAGGCCGTCGGGGACCGTCGGTCGAGGAACAGTCAAGGAGCACCGGAACCGCCTGGACGACGCGCGGCCGGCCCGGGTCGGGCGAAAGGCTGCTATCGAGGCAGTCGACGTTAGGTTAGCTGGCTCAATGATCGTTGAGGACGGGCACCGGGAGGTCGATGATGGGTGACCACCACGCGGAACTGACCGGCCTGTTGCGCGAGTGGCTCCCCCGGCAGCGCTGGTTCGCCGGGAAGGGCAGATGCGGGGGTGGCCTGCGGATCCGCCACGACGTCGTGGTCTTCGAACCGCTACGGCTGCTCGTCGTCGACGTCGACTACGACCACGGCCCGTCGGACCACTACCAGGTTCCGGTGGTCATCCGCTCGGACGCGCCCTTCGGCCACGAGGGCTTTCTGATCGGCGAGAGTGCCGGCGGCCTGGTCTACGACGGCCTGCACGACCCCGATGGCAGCTCGGCCCTGCTGAGCTTCCTCCGCCGGTCGACACACCGCGACGGCCTCGTCGCCGAGGCGCTGGAACCACTGGGCATCCTGCCCGCCCACGCCGTCGGCGCCGAGCAGTCCAACACCTCGATCGTCTACGGCGACGCCTACATCCTCAAGGTGTTCCGGCGACTCTGGCCGGGCGTCAACCCCGATCTGGAGGTGACCCGGGCGCTGGCGGAGGCGGGCAGCACGCACGTGGCCCGCCCCGTCGCCTGGTACTCCGGCCGGGTCGACGGGACACCGACCACCTTCGGATTCCTCCAGGAGTACCTGCGCAGCGGCACCGAGGGCTGGCGGCTGGCGCTGGCCAGCGTGCGCGACCTGTACGCCGAGGCTGACCTGCACGCCGACGAGGTCGGCGGCGACTTCGCCGCGGAGGCCGAGCGGCTGGGTACCGCCACCGCCGAGGTGCACGCCGACCTCGCCCGGACGCTGCCAACGAGGCTCGCGACCGCCGACGCCCTGCGGTCCCTGGTGACCTACCTGCATGGCCGGCTGGACGCGGCGGTCGAGGCCGTCGCCGAGCTGCGTCCTTTCGAGGCGGCGATCCGCAAGAGCTACGACGAGGTGACGGGGGCGTCGGCGCAGGCCGTCCATCCCCGGCCCTTCCAACGGCTGCACGGCGATCTGCACCTGGGTCAGGTCCTGCGGGTCGACTCGGGCTGGGTGCTGTTCGACTTCGAGGGGGAGCCGGTCCGCCCGGTCGCCGACCGCGTGGGGCTGGAGTCGCCGCTGCGCGACGTCGCCGGGATGCTGCGCTCGTTCGACTACGCGGCCCGGTCGATGCTGCTCGAACGCGGTGACGAGCCGTCGTTGGCCTACCGCGCCCAGGAGTGGGCAGATCGCAACCGGGAGGCGTTCTGCCGGGGCTACGGTGCCGCGGCCGGCCGCGATCCTCGTGAGGATGCCGTGGTGCTGCGTGCGTTCGAGCTCGACAAGGCCGTGTACGAGATCCTGTACGAGGCCCGCCACCGACCGGGGTGGATCGGGATCCCGCTGTCCTCGGTGGGACGACTGACCCGGTCCAGCCCGTCGGCGGGGTGAGCCACGGCCCGCCCCGGGCCGCGGCGGCCGCCCGGCAGCGGTGCCGGCGCCCGGGCGCGGATCAGCCAGAAGACCCGACAGAAGACCCGAAAAAATCATCGCGCAGAGAGGCAGGGGTGTCCCAGTGAACAACGGCGACGTCAACAACGGCACGGCGCGGACGGGACGCCTGGCCACCGGGCTCGCCCCCGACCGACCGAACCCCGGAGGGGTGGATACCGCCGTCCGCAACGGCGGTGGCCGGGTGGCGCTGGCGGACTGCGACGCCTCGTCCGCCGCCACCCAGCCTGGACAGACCGCCGATGATCCCGCCGTGCCGTCGGCCCCGCCCGCGGCCCCGCCCGCAGTCGCGGTCGCCCCTTCGGTCGGCCTGCCCCACGACGGCCTGCCCCACGACGGCTTGGAGCGGGACGGCCTGGAGCGGCTAGTCAGCGGGGCGCATCACGACCCGCACGCGCTGCTCGGGGCGCACCCGCATCCCGGTAGCGACGCCACGGTCGTGCGGGTGCTGCGCCCCGATGCGAGGGCCGTGACCGTCCTCGTCGGGCCGGCCCGGTACCCGGCCACCCGGCTGCACAGCGGCGGGGTGTTCGGCGTGGCCGTGCCGGGAGTGCTGCCCGACTACCGCATCGAGGTGACCTACCCGGACGGCTCGTACCTCGTCGACGACCCCTACCGGCACCTGCCCACCCTCGGTGAGATGGACCTCCATCTGATCACCGAGGGCCGGCACGAACAGCTCTGGAAGGTGCTCGGGGCACATCCGCGCGCGCTGACGACGCCGGGCGGCGCCACGGTCACCGGGGTCAGCTTCGCCGTGTGGGCCCCCTCTGCGCGGGGGGTTCGGCTCGTCGGCGACTTCGACTTCTGGGACGGGCGCGCCTTCCCGATGCGCTCGCTCGGCCGCTCCGGGATCTGGGAGCTGTTCGTCCCCGGCGCCGGCACCGGCGCCCGGTACAAGTACGAAATCCTCGGCTTCGACGGGATCTGGCGGCAGAAGGCGGATCCGCTGGCGTTCCACACCGAGGTGCCGCCGGCCACCGCGAGCGTGGTGTTCGCCTCCGACTTCACCTGGAATGACGGCGCGTGGCTCGACCGGCGGGCCCGGACGGCTTGGCGCACCGAGCCGGTGAGCGTCTACGAGGTCCACCTGGGCTCCTGGCGGCGCGGGTTGTCCTACCGGGAACTCGCCGAGGAGCTGACCGCGTACGTCGTCGAGAACGGCTTCACCCACGTGGAGATGCTGCCCATGGCCGAGCATCCCTTCGGCGGCTCCTGGGGCTACCAGGTATCGGCCTACTACGCCCCGACGGCCCGCTTCGGCAGCCCCGACGAGTTCCGCCACCTTGTGGACACGCTGCACCGCGCCGGCATCGGGGTGATCGTCGATTGGGTGCCGGCGCACTTCCCCCGGGACACCTGGGCGCTGGGCCGCTTCGACGGCACCCCCCTGTACGAACATCCAGATCCACGCCGCGGTGAACAGCCCGACTGGGGTACCTACGTCTTCGACCTGGGCCGCCCCGAGGTACGCAACTTCCTCGTGGCAAACGCCCTGTACTGGTTCGAGGAATTCCACATCGATGGACTACGCGTCGACGCGGTCGCCTCGATGCTGTACCTCGACTACTCCCGGCCGGAGGGTGGCTGGCTGCCCAACATCCACGGCGGCCGGGAGAACCTCGATGCCGTCTCGTTCCTGCAGGAGACCAACGCCACCGTCTACCGCCGTTTCCCGGGCGCAATGATGATCGCGGAGGAGTCGACCGCGTGGCCCGGGGTCACCCGCCCCACCCACCTCGGCGGCTTGGGCTTCGGCTTCAAATGGAACATGGGGTGGATGCACGACACCCTCGACTACAACTCCCGGCTGCCGATCCACCGCATGTACCACCACCATCAGATGACCTTTTCGATGGTGTACGCATACTCGGAGAACTTCATCCTGCCGTTCAGCCACGACGAGGTGGTCCACGGCAAAGGTTCACTGCTACGCAAGATGCCCGGCGACCGCTGGGCACAGCTCGCGAACCTGCGGGCGCTGCTCGCCTACATGTGGGCGCATCCCGGCAAGAAGCTGCTCTTCATGGGCTGCGAGTTCGCCCAGGACAACGAGTGGAACGAGTCTGCGTCCCTCGAATGGCCCCTGCTGGACGATCCCGCCCACGCCGGTGTCGCGGACCTCGTGCGCGACCTGAACGGGCTCTACCGGACGATCCCGGCCCTGTACCAACACGACGCCGACCCGGCGGGCTTCTCCTGGATCGACGCGAACGACGCGGAGAACAACGTCTTCTCGTTCCTGCGCTGGTCGGGCGAGGACCCGGCGGGCGGCGTGCTGGCCTGCGTCGCCAACTTCGCCGGCATCGGGCACGAGGGCTACCGCATCGGGCTGCCGTTCCCCGGCCGCTGGCGCGAGATACTCAACACCGACGGGTACCGCTACGGCGGCGGCAACATCGGCAATCTCGGCTCAGTCCAGGCTGTCGAGGAGCCGCATCACGGTCTCGACGCCTCGGCAACCCTGACGCTGCCGCCCCTCGGGGCCATCTGGCTCTCCCCGCACCGGACGCCGTTCGGGGTTTCTGCCGGCCAGTGAATGTGGGGACCTGAGCACGGTCTGCGGTCCCTGGACCGTGCCTGGCTCCCCACAACCCGACTACCGTACGCTCAGAAGAGGGCGGCTGCCAGGGAGCGTCGGGCCGGGGCCACCGCGGGCTCCTCGTCACCCAACGCCTGGAACAGCCCGACGAGGTGCGCTCGGGCCCTTTCCCGCTCCGGCCCCGCCGTCCGGCGGACGACCTCGACGAGACCAGCGAGGGCCCCGGCCACGGCTCCCTGCGCGATGCCCAGGTCAGCCGCGGCGACCGCGGCCTCGACGTCGTCCGGATTCGCCGCCAGCCGGTTGCGGATGTCCACCGGATCGTACCCACGCACCCGGCGCAGCAGTTCGGCCCGCGCGAGCCCGGTCAGGGCCTCGGGATCCGCGGGCGCCTCGGTGAGCCGGATGCGGTAGGACTCGACCGCGGTGTCGAAGTCGCCACGGGCAAGCGCCGCCTCGGCCGCCGCCACATGTGGGTCACGGGCGGGACCGCCCGCGGCTGCCGCGCCCGGGACTCCGCCCATCGCCTCGTCGACCAGGGAGAGCAGCTGATCGAGCCAGCTCCGCACCTCCCGTTCGGGCACGGCGCCGGTGAACTCCCCGATGATCCGCCCGCCGATCACCGCCTTCACCGCGGGGATGCCCTGCACGCCGGCGGCCTGCGCGAGGCCCGGGTTCGCATCGACGTCGATCTTGGCGAGGATCCACCGGCCGCCGTCCACCGCGGCGAGCTTCTCCAGGATCGGGCTGAGCTGCTTGCACGGGCCGCACCAGGAGGCCCAGAAGTCCAGCACTACGGGAACCTGCATCGACCGGCTGACCACGTCGGTGGCGAAGCTCGCCTCGGTGACGTCGATGACCACGGGCCCGGCTGGCGCGCCGGGACGGGCGTCCGGCGCGGCCGTGGCGGCGCTACTGGCGGGGGGAGGCGGGGTCGCCGGCTTGGGGTCGAGCGGGACGGCGCCGGCGAGGCGCAGACCGCCGAGGCTTTCGGGCAGACGTCCCGCGTCTCCCGCGCCTCCCGCACCGCGCGGCGATCTGGATGGGACTGGTGGCCTACGTTGCATGCCTCCATCGTGGCATCTGGTTCCGGTCCGTGGACTCGGCGCCGGACGACTTTCCCGGTCCTCATGTCCGCCTCGCCCAGGGTCAGACCCAGATCCCCAATCCGGGCCTGCGGGCAGCGGCCGGCAGGCAGCGGCCGGCGGTCAACGATCAGTGACGTCCGTGCCGGTCTCGTCCCCGGCCAGCAACCGGTCGACCGCGGCGACCTTCGTGTGCAGAGCGTCGGTGACTCCCGGGCGAAGATCGGCCTTCAGCACCAGACTCACCCGGCCAGCGCGGGCCGAGACCGCCTCGGTGGCCCGGCGGACGACGTCCATCACCTCGTCCCACTCGCCTTCGATCGTGGTGAACATGGCGGTCGTCTCATGGGGCAGCCCACTGGCCCGCACCACCCGGACCGCCTCGGCGACCAGATCCGCGACCCCCTCGCCCTGACCGATGGGCGTGACACTGAAGGCAACAAGCATGCGGTCAGACTTATCACGACAGTCCGCTCACCGCGCGTCGAACAACGCAGGGCCACTACCCTGCTACGCCGATGCACCGAGGTCGTCGGTAAGCTATTTGCATGTCACGAAACGTCGCGGGAAAACCGGCCGGCGATCCAGTTGAGCAAACCCGGGACAACGGTCTCTGACGGTACGCCCTACCATTGCCCGCCGTGGGGTGGAAGAAGACGGATAACGAGGCGTAGGTGGGGTCACGCATCTTGCTCGACGCGCTGACGGACCTGGCTGTGGTCGTCGGCGCGGATGGTCGTGTCACCGACATGGGTGCCGCCGCCCGTGCCTTCCTCGGTAACCGGGTTCCCCGCGTCCCCCATCTGCGCGACCTTGTCGACGTCGTCGACCCCGCGTTCCGCCTCGCTCTCGGTGAGGCGGTGACGACCGCGCTGGGGCGGACCGGGCAGTGGCGTGGCTCGGTGGGACTCGTCGACCTGGCCGGGGCCACCGTGCCCCATCACGTGACGGTCCGGGTCGACCCGGAGGGCGGGCTGGTCGTCGTCGCTCGGGACACCAGCGACCAGCGCGCCCGCGAGGTCGCCGAGAACGAGTCACGGGCCAAGGACGAACTGATCGCCCGGCTCGGCCACGAATTGCGGACCCCGCTGAACGCCATGCTGGGCTTCGCGCAGCTGCTGGAACTCGAACCGCTCACCCCCGACCTCCACGACGACGTCGAGCGGATCATCACCGGTGGCCGCCACATGCAGGCGTTGATCGATGACGTGCTGGACCTAGCCAGGCTCCGCGCGGGCCGGGGGGACATCAACAAGGGGCCGGTCAACGTCCTCGACATCGTCCAGGGCGTGGTGGAGCTCGTCGAACCGCTCGCGGCGCAGCGCAGCATCCGGCGGGTGATCCATCCGGCGCTGCCGCTCGTCGCCGACGCGGACCGCCGCCGCCTGTGGCAAGTCCTGCTCAACCTGGTCGGTAACGCGCTGAAGTACGGCCGGGAGGGCGGCAGCGTGCGCGTCGGCATCGTGCCCATCACCGGCTCGCGGATCCGTATCGAGGTCGAGGACGACGGCGCGGGGCTCTCCCCCCGGGCGATCGACCGACTGTTCCGGCCCTTCGAGCGCCTCGGCGCCGAGCGCAGCGGAATCGAGGGCAGCGGGCTGGGCCTCGCCCTGTCCCACGCCCTGGTCACGGCGATGGGCGGGGTGCTTACCGTCGCCAGCCGGTACGGCGTGGGAAGCGTGTTCGCCGTCGTGCTCGACGCGGTCGACCTGCGTTTCGAGGATCCCGATGATGACAGCGGGTTCGGAGGCAGTTACGGTGGTCTCCCCTATCGCTCCGGCGAGTCCGGCACGGTCGCCCTCGGCCGTCCTCCCGCACCCGGCGGCCTGCGGGTCGTGCACGTCAGTGGCGATCCCGCCCTGCGTTCCCTGGTCGCCGAGACCCTCACCGATTTCCTGGCCGCGGACACCGTGACCGTTCCCCGCGCCGGTCTCGCCCTCGACGCGGTGCGGGGGGCCCGGCCGGCGTTCATCCTGCTCGACCGGGACCTGCCCGACACGACCGCGGCCGAACTGCTCGCCCAGCTCGCGGCGGACCCGACCGCCGGCGTCATCCCGGCCCTGGTCCTCAGCGAGGACACCGACCCCCGCGAGCGGGCGCACCTGCGCCGAGCCGGCGCCGTGGACCTCCTGAAGATCCCGCTGGATCCCGGCGCCCTAGTCGCCGCGGCAGCCGCGCTCACCACCGCGATGACCGCCCCGAGCTGACCTGACCGGGCCGCCCCGAACGGCGCTTTAGGCGGGGAAGAGCTCGAAGTCCAGAAAGTCGAAGCCAGGCGCCACCACGCAGCCGACCAGAACGTGCTGTCCGTCGCGCGGGGCCGCGGTCTGCCATTCGCCGGCAGGCACGACGAGCTGCGGCGCCTGGCCCGCGGCCAGATCGGGTCCGAGGATCCGCCGGTCGGCGGCGACCGGCACCCGGCCCGACCCGCCGAGGGTAAGATCGAGGGCCCCACCGCCCTGCCAGAGCCAGATCTCGGCCGAGGCCACCCGATGCCAGCGGGACACCTCTCCCGGACGCAGCAGGAACAGGATGGACGTCATGACGGGGCGCCTGCCGCCATGTGCATCGATCTGGTCTGGACTGGCCCAGGTCCGGCGGTACCAGCCGCCCTCGGGATGTGCTTCGAGACCGAGCTCCCGCACCAAGTCGCCGGCCGGCGTCGCGGGGTCGTCGATGCGGGTCATCCCGGGAGCCTCCCCGAGGCCGGCCGTCACGCTGGAACGCGCAGCACCAAGGCGTCTCCCTGGCCGCCGCCGCCGCAGAGACCGGCGGCGCCGATCCCGCCGCCGCGGCGCTTCAGCTCGTTGGCCAGGGTCAGGGCAATCCGGGCACCGGAGGCTCCGACGGGATGACCGATCGCGATCGCGCCGCCGTTGACGTTGGTGATCTCCGGGCCGATCCCGAGGTCGTGCATGGACTGGATGACGACCGCGGCGAAGGCCTCGTTGATCTCGACGAGGCCGAGATCGGCCGGGGTGAGCCGCTCCTTGGCCAGCGCCGCGAGGATGGCGCGCGAAGGCTGGGAGTGCAGGGAGGTGTCCGGACCGGCCACGAAGCCGTGGTGACCGACCTCCGCGAGGATCGGCAGGCCGAGCTGTTCGGCCTTCGCCCGGCTCGCCACGATGACGGCGGCGGCGCCGTCGGAGATCGGCGACGACGAACCCGCGGTGATCGTGCCGTTGTCGTCGAAGGCCGGCCGCAGCTTCGCGAGCACCTCGGCGGTGGTGTCGGGACGCACGCCCTCGTCCTGGTTGACGGCCAGCGGCTCGCCGCGGCGCTGCGGCACCGCGACCGGGACGATCTCGTCCTCGAACAGCCCGTTCTTGATGGCGGCAGCGGCCCGCTGATGCGACTGGGCGCCGAACTCGTCCTGCTCGGCCCGGCTGATGCCGAGCCCCGCGTTGTACCGCTCGGTGCTCGCCCCCATCGCGATCTGGTCGAAGGCGCAGAACAGCGCGTCGTGCTCGGTGGCGTCGAGCAGCTCGGCCCGTCCGTACTTCACCCCGGAGCGCAGCGAGCGCAGCAGGTGCGGGCCGCCGGTCATGGACTCCATCCCACCGGCGACGACAAGGTCGAACTCCCCGCTGGAGATGTACGTGTCGGCCAGGGCGATCGCATCAAGGCCGGACAGGCAGACCTTGTTGATCGTGATGGCGGGCACCGACAGCGGGATGCCGGCAGCGACCGCCGCCTGCCGGGCGGTGATCTGGCCCGCGCCGGCCTGGATCACATGCCCCATGATCACATAATCGACCGCGTCACCGGACAGGCCGGCCCGCGCGAGGGCACCCGAGATCGCGATGCCACCGAGATCCGTCGCGGTGAAGCTCTTCAGCGCGCCCGACAGTCTCCCGAACGGTGTCCGCGCTCCAGCCACGATCACGGAACCAGGCATGGATGCCTCCTCATCTCCAGGAAGATCTTTGGGGCGGGCCGGGACGGCGCCGGCACACGGCCTGCGGTGGCGTCGTCTCGTGGCGGCAGCCCCGAGAACAGCCGTCCCTGACACGATAACGTGATCATTCCCGAGATGCCCGGCCACGATTCCGGTCCCCAAGGACAAAAACACCTAGCCGGACCCGCGGGACGGCCAAGAGAAGCGGACCGTCAGGACAGCTGGCCGCAGGCTGCCACGAATGGCGAGGTGGCCGGGTCCGCCGGCAGGCGTACCTGGTCGGACCGGCTGTCCTGGGCGGCCAGGCCCTCCGGGGTCAGCGCCAGGATGGTCGTGGCCACGGTGAACAGCGAACCGTCGGTCGAGGTCCCGCTGTTGATCCGCAGGGCCCGGTCCATGCAGCGGAACCCGGCGCCGACGTTGCCCTGGACCCCGGCGGCAAGGGTGAGCTGAGCCGGCAGCTGGACGGGGGCCAGCGTGTCGAGGCTGGCGTAGCGCACCAGCGCGTAGTTGTCCATCCCGCTCCTCGACGTGGTCTGCACCAGGATCTCGCCGAACCCGTTGGCGTCGATGTCGACGACCGTGTGGTGCAGGGGCACCACGATCGCGCCCAGGTCGACCTGCCCGATAGCTCCGTCCCGGGAGAACACGACCTCGAGTTTGCTCCCGGTCGCCCGCACCTGGTCAGAACGGCCGTCGCCGTCGACGTCGCCCGCCACCGCCGGCTTCACGACGGCCGTCGGCAGCTGGGGGCTGCCCTGGGTCGCCGTCGCCGGGCTGGCTGACGGGCCGGCCGTGACGGGCGGGGAGGGCACGCTGGTGGTCGGGAGGACGGTCGGCGAGGTAGTCGCCGACCAGGTCGCCGCTCCCCCTCCGGACCCATCGCCGGCCCTGGTGGAACGGCCGGTGCCGCCGGTCGAGGAGGCGACGGGTGTCCGGCTCGGCCCCGTCACGGGTGCGGTCACGAGCGGCGGGACGGCCGGCTCGACGAGCTCGTTGCTCGGCGGAGGGGGCCGCAGCGCCACCACGGCGAGCCCGATGAGCGCCGCCATGACTATCCCGCCCGCCGTCATCAGCGGCAGACGCCACCGGCGCCGACGGTCGATCCCGGCACGGATCTGCCGGTAAGCGTCCGGCGAGGGCCGGATGGGCTCCACCGCCTCGGTGAGCAGGCGGGCGAGCTCCTCCGGTTCCAGACCACTCACCGCAGGCCCTCCAGCTTGCCGCTCAACGCCGACAGCCCCCGGGAGGTGTACGCCTTGACGGAACCGACACTGCAGCCCATCACCGCCGCAGCGTCCGCCTCGGACATGTCGGCGTAATACCGCAGCACCACCGCCTCCCGCTGCCGGCGGGGCAGCTCGCGCAACGCCTGGATGACCGCCGCCCGTTCGACGAGGGAGTAAGCGCCCTCCTCGGCGCTCGCGGCGTCGGGCATCGGCTTGGGAGCGTGTTTGAGAGCGACGAGTCGACGACGCAGTGTCGAACGTGCGAGGTTGACGACGGTTTGCCTGAGATAGGCCAAGGCCTTGTCCCGGTCCTGGAGCCGCCCCCAGGCCGCGTGGACGCGGATGTAGGCGTCCTGCACAACCTCCTCGCAGAGGCCGAGGTCGTCAAGTAGTAACGCTGCAAGACGAACTAATGACCGATAGTGTTCGGCGTACAACGCGGTCAGGGCGGCATCGGCGTCCCGCGCGACATCGCTACGGGCGGCGTCGCTCCGTGCAGGCACGGGCCGCCACCCTTCCACGACAGTCATGGGCGCGATCACACCCAGTTGGACGCGTACCGAGCACTCGAAGTTGTCCCAAAAGTTCTATCGCGTCGCGCACGAAACAGACAGCCTCCACATCCCGCGACCCCGCCTCCCACCTATGGGTAACATCTGCCGTCTATCCGCCACCAGCACCAGCGTCCTACCGGAGGCCGACCGTGAAGGACATTCTCGAAGCGATCATTGCCCAGAGCCCTCCGTCGCCCGCCCGGCGGGCGGAGTTCGCTTCCCTCCCGGTCCCCCAGTCCTACCGCGCCATGGTCGTGCGCCAGGACGAAATCGGGATGTTCGAGGGCGTGCCGTCCCGGGACAAGGACCCCCGTCGCTCCCTGCACGTGGACGACGTGCCGACCCCGGAGCTCGGTCCCGGCGAAGCCCTCGTCGCGGCCATGGCCTCTTCCGTGAACTACAACACGGTCTGGACGTCGATCTTCGAGCCGATCCCCACCTTCAACTTCCTCGAGCGCTACGGCCGAACCTCGCCGCTTGCATCCCGTCACGACCAGCCTTACCACGTCGTCGGCTCGGATCTGGCCGGAGTTGTGCTACGGACAGGGCCCGGCGTACAGGCCTGGTCCCCCGGGGACGAGGTCGTCGCCCACTGTCTGTCCGTGGAACTCGAACGTCCCGACGGCCACAACGACACGATGCTGGATCCCGAGCAACGAATCTGGGGATTTGAGACGAACTTTGGTGGACTCGCCGAGCTCGCCCTGGTCAAGACCAACCAGCTCATGCCGAAACCCGCGCATCTGACCTGGGAGGAGGCGGCCGCACCCGGTCTGGTCAACTCGACCGCGTACCGCCAACTGGTCTCGGTCAACGGCGCGAACATGAAACAGGGCGACGTCGTTCTCGTCTGGGGCGCGTCCGGGGGCCTGGGCTCCTACGCCACCCAGCTCGTGCTGCGTGGCGGGGCCATCCCGGTCTGCATCGTCTCCTCGCCGGAAAAAGCCGACATATGCCGCTCCCTCGGCGCCGAACTGATCATCGACCGCGCCGCCGAGGCCTATCGGTTCTGGAGCGACGAACACACCCAGAACCCCCGGGAATGGCAGCGGTTCGGCAAGCGCATCCGCGAGCTCACCGGCGGCGACGACCCCGACATCGTCCTCGAACACCCGGGCCGGGAGACCTTCGGCGCCTCCGTCTATGTGACCCGCCGCGGCGGAACCATCGCCACCTGCGCCTCCACCAGCGGTTTCCAGCACGAGTACGACAACCGGTACCTGTGGATGAACCTCAAGCGCATCGTCGGCTCGCACTTCGCCAACTACCGGGAGGCCTGGGAAGCCAACCGGCTCATCATGCGCGGGATGATCCATCCGACCCTGTCCCGGGTCTACCCGCTCACCGAAACGGGGCAGGCCGCCTACGACGTGCACCGCAACGTCCACCAGGGGAAGGTGGGCGTGCTGTGTCTCGCCCCGGCTGAGGGGCTGGGTGTCCGCGACGAGGCACTCCGCTCCCGCCACCTGACCGCAATCAACCGGTTCCGCGGCGTATAAACCCGGAAATCGGCCAGGCCGACAGCCGGCTCCCCTCACGCTCACATTGACCGTCTGAGATGCTGAAGTCCTATGACCGAACACACCGATCTCATCCCAATGGCCGGCGAGACCGACGGGCCCCCCGCCTTTGATCTGGTGCGCCGTGGCTACGATCCCAATCAGGTCACCCATCACGTGAACTGGCTCGTCGAGCAGCTACGCGAGGCCGAGGCGCACCGGGCGGCGGCGGAGGCGGCCGCGTCGGAGGCGGCGACCGAGGCGGCCCGGGTACGCGACGATCTGGCCGCCAACCGTCCCGCCTGGGAGGAGTTCGGTGGCCGCGTTACCCAGATCCTCCAGCTCGCCGAGGAGGAGGCTGCCACCGTTCGGGCTGAACGCACCCGGGAGGCCGACGCCCAGCTCGAGGAGGCCCGCCGGATCGTCACCGAGGCCGAGCAGACCCGGGAGAAGACCCTGCGCGACGCCGACGAGCAGGCCGCGGCCATCGTCTCGACGGCCCGCGCGGAGGCCGAACGGATCGTCGAGGTCGCTCGGGCCACGGCCGCGCAGGCCGAGGACGACTCGAAGCGTCGGCTGGCCGACCTCGAGCGCCAGCGCGAGCAGGTGACCTCGCAACTTGCCACCCTGCGTGACCAGGTGACGGCCCAGCTGGGCGCGCTGCGCGACAAGCTGACCGCCGCCTCCGCGTCGATCGCCTCCATCGAGGCACCGCCGCCCGAGGAGCGTAAGGCGCTCGGCAGCGAGCCGAACGCGTTGCCCGCGGCAGCGAACTCCCGCGGGGTCTAGCCCGCACGGGAGGCCGTCGTCCCGTGGGGTCAGCCATCACGGACGCGCGGCCGGGCCGCTCGGCACCGGCGTTCCCAACATGGCCGGTGCCAGTGTCGACGGTCCTCGATCCGCTCGGGCGGCCAGACCACCACGTGGGCGGTGCCCGGAGTGATCTCATAATCACAACCGGGACACCGGTAGACCTTGGTGGTCGCCGCGCCACTCGTCGGTCGCACCACCCACTCGCCGTCCCGCAGGACGACGACCGGATCCGGCGTCCACCAACAGACCGGGTGCCCGCGCTGCGCATCCGACGGCCGGGCCCGGCGCCGGCGCGCCTTCCTCGTCACCGCCCGCGAGCGGGTCTGCCCGATGCCCGGAACCGATCCCGCCGGGTGCGGGAACCCGAACCCCGGGTATCGCCGGCCGGCGGGCCCGCGACCCACTCGCCCCGGTCCACCACCTCGCCGTCAACGATCCGATGCCGGTCATCCGCCGCCGGCCCGGCCGAGGAGGCCGTCGCACGCCCGCCCGTCCCCGCCCCGAACCTCTCGCCCGTCCACCGCACCCGCCCGCCGACCCGCTCGAAGCCGGCCATCACGAGCGAGCGGGCGAGCTTGGCCTTGCGCACGGCCCCCGCCGGACTCGCCAGGGCGGACGACGCACTGATGAGCAGCTGGAAGCCGCGATCGCTGCCACGCCAGTGCTCACGCAGGATCGGCTCCCCGGCTCCGACAGCCAGCCGCCGGAAGGCGAACGCGATGACCGCAACGTCGTCGAGCTGACCCACCACCGGAATCGCGTTGGTCAGCCGGTTCTTCGGCGACACGAGGTACGCGAGCGCCGCGGCGGCCTCCACCTTCGCGGACTGCGGGACCCGCGGATCGGCGACGACCCGCCGCAGCAGCTGGACCAGATCGGGAAGGAACATCGTGACCTCCCGACCGAACGCTCGCATGGCGTCCCTGTCGAGCACGACCATCGCCGCTCCAGCCTCCTCCCGCGCGAATCGGGATTTCCCGCCGACCGTCGACATTTTAGTCCGCGCGGACAGAAGCGATCTTGTGCTCAGCGCGGCGGGTGAGCTCAGCGCGGCGGATGGTCGAGGAATCCCCGGCCGGTCTTGCGTCCCAGGAACCCGGCCCGAACCAGCTGTTCGAGCAGGGGTGCCGGGGCGTAGCCGGGCTCGCGGAACTGCGCGTACAACGAACGCGTGATCGCGAGCGTGACGTCGAGGCCGACCACGTCGGCGAGCGCGAAGGGGCCCAGCGGATGGCCGCAACCGACCGTCATCGCCGTGTCGACGTCCTCGATCGTCGCGTAGTGCGCCTGGAGCATCTTCACCGCGTCGTTGAGATAGGGGAACAGCAGCGCGTTGACGATGAACCCCGCCCGGTCGGCGCAGAACACCGGATGCCGCCCGGCCACTCGGGACAGCGCCAGGACCGTGGCTGTCACGTCATCGCCGGTGAGCACCGTGGGCACCACCTCGATCAGCTTCATCGCCGGGGCCGGGTTGAACCAGTGCATACCGATGACGTCCTGTGGCCGGCTGGTGGCCGTGGCGCATTCGATGACCGGCAACGAGGACGTGGTAGTCGCCAGCACGGCGCCGGGCGCCGCGATCTTGTCCAGGTCGGCGAACAGCTCCCGCTTCACCGCCAGGTCCTCCACCACCGCCTCGAGCAGCAGGTCGCAGCGGCCGAGCTCACCCAGATCGGTCGTGCCGCGCACCCGAGCCAGGGCCGCCAGCCGGTCGGCGTCGGACAGCCGCCCCCTGGCCACCGACGCCGACAACGACGACTCGATCTTCACGAGGGTGGCGGCGAGGGTGCGCTCGCTCCGGGCCCGCAGGAGGACGTCGTGCCCGGACCGGGCCAGCACCTCCGCGATGCCGCCCGCCATCGTGCCGCTCCCCACGACGCCGACCGAGCGCACCGGGCGGCCCCGCCTCGGGCGGTCGGCGAGCGGATCGACCGCGTCGACCACCTCGGAGGAGTCCGGTGCCGCGTAAGTGTAGAAACCACGACCGCTCTTGCGGCCCAGCAGGCCCGCGCGCACGAGCTGGCTCAGCAGCGGTGCCGGAGCGTGCAGGTGGTCACGGGACTGCCGGTACATCGAGTTGAGGATCTCGTGGGCGGCGTCCAGACCGATCAGATCGAGCAGGGCGAGCGGGCCCATCGGATGCCCGCACCCGAGCCGCATGGCCGCGTCGATGTCCTCCCGGGCCGCGTACCGGGCCTCGAGCATGCGCACGGCGTTGTTGAGATACCCGAACAGCAGCGCATTGACGATGAAGCCCGCCCGGTCCTCCGCGACGACCGCGGTCTTCCCCACGTCGTTGACCAGGCCGATGACCCCGGCCAGCACGGTCGGGTCGGTGACGACCGTGCGCACGACCTCCACCAGGCGCATCACCGGCGCCGGATTGAACCAGTGGGTGCCGAGCACCCGTTCCGGGCGGGCGGTGCCCGCCGCGAGTTCCGTCACCGACAGGGAGCTGGTGTTCGTCAGGAAGACGGTGGTCGGGGGGCAGATCTCGTCGAGTCGGGCGAAAAGCGCCTGTTTGGCGCTCATCCGCTCGTCGATCGCCTCGATCACCAGCTCGCAGTCGGCGACCGCCGCGAGCTCGGTGCCGAGACGCAGGCGGGCCAGTACGGCCTCCCTGGTCGCGTCGTCGATCTTGCCGTGGCGGCCCGCGCGGTCGAGGGAGTGCTCGACCCGGGCCCGGCTGCGGGCGAGCGCGTCGGCGTCACGCGCGATGCCGACGACCTCCAGACCGGCCTTCGCCAGCACCTCGGCGATGCCCGCGCCCATGGTGCCGAGCCCCACCACCCCGACCCGGCGGTGTCTCACAGCGTCGTCCCGGCTGTTCTCCGGCTTTTTCTCCGGGTTCGTGGCCGGCCCGGTTCCCGATGCGGGCCTCTCGATCATGCCCAGGCTCCTCTACTTCGGCACATCTACTTCGGCACACGGGCCCCGGGCGACAGGTAGGCGTCGCGGGCCGGGCGGTGTCAGACGGCGAACGCCGCGATCCTCCCATATTCTCGAGACGCCGGCCCATGATCGCGCTGCGGGAACGGACCGGCCGCCGGCCGGGGACGCCGGCCGGGCGGCCGTCGCAGGTTCGGCGGACCGGGCGGGTTCGGCGGAAGCGCTTTCAGAAAAGCGTCGGAATGGACGGTTCGAGGCCCCGCAGCTCGTCATAGTCGACGATGGCGCAGCCCAGCCCCCGGTCGGCCGCTAGCAGCCGAGCCTGCGGGGTGATGGACTGCGCCGCGAGAATGCCGCGCACGGGATGCGGCAACGCCGGGTCGGCCTCCAGGCGGACAAGGTACCGGGTCAGCTGCTCCACCCCGTCGATCTCACCCCTGCGTTTGATCTCGACGGCGACCGTTGAGCCGTCCGCGCCGCGGCACAGCAGGTCGACCGGCCCGATGCCGGTCTCGTACTCGCGGCGCACCAGGGTGAGTCCGGGCGCGATCGCGTCGGGCCGGTCGGCGAGCAGCACCTGCAGATGCGCCTCCACCCCGTCCTTGCGCAGACCGGGGTCGACGCCGAGGTCGTGCGTGGAATCGTGCAGCACCTGTTCGAGGGTGATGACGAGCTGCTCGGCCGCGCGGTTGGTGACCCGCCAGACCCCGTCCGCCTCGGCGATGACGCACGGGGGGCTCATCCAGTTGAGCGGCTTGTACGCCCGTCCGTCGGCGTGGATCGAGACGGATCCGTCCGCCTTGACGAGTACCAACCGGACGGCGCTCGGCAGATGTGCGGTGAGCCGACCGACGTAGTCCACGCTGCAGCGAGCGATGACGAGCCGCATGACGTCACGCTATCGCGGCCGTTGTCGAGGGCACAGACCGACCGTACGACGTCGAGGGTGCCCCGGAGACCATGGCGGTGCAGGTCACCCGGTGCAGGGCGGCGGGGAGACCTTCCACAGGGTGATCAGAGCGCGCGGAAGCACGTCACAGGCCCGCGGGCCGTTGCGGACAATCGTCCAGGGCCCAGCGCCGGTCCGCCGCCACACGTGCGGGTCGACCGGCGGCGTGGCCGGCCCCTGGACCTCGATGCGACCGATCGCCCAGTACTCGTCGTGCGCCGCGTCAACGCCCTCGACGGCGCCGAAGTACATCCCGTTCACGATCGTCACCTGCCGGGCGAAGATAGTGGAAGCGCCCCCGGCCGCCTTGATGGAGTCGGCGACCGTCCACGACAGCGCGAGCCGCAGGGCATCCGGATCAGGCTCATCGAGGACCCGCATCTGATGGGCCGTGCCTGGTCGGCGCGCACCCTCCCACGGGACGGTCCGCAACGCGGGGGTCAGCTCCGGGGCGGGCGAGGTGGCGGTCTGAGGCGCATGCACGGTGGCGGACTGCCGGTCCGCGGTCACGTAGCCGATGGCCACGCCGAGCAGGACCGCGACCACGAACGCCACCGGGACCAGGACCGACCGGTACTCGCGCACCCCGGCCAGCCCGGCGGATCGCGCACTCCGATCGCCAACGGCATTCACCCGCGCGGGCACCTCCACGTCCTGCACGCCTCCGTCCGGCATCACACCCTGCCAAGAGCCGGGCCCGTCACCCGAAAGCAGTACCCGATCAGCAGGTACCCGGCAAGCATGCCGCATCGCGTGTCCGCCCGGCGCACGGGCGCGCCTGAGATGACGGTGCGCAGCCACCCTGGTTCGTTTCGCTCCGGGTGCCGTCCCGATCGGGACGGAGCCCTTCCTGACGGGCCTGGCGGGCGGTCGAACGGATGAGCCGCCCGGGCAGCCCGCTCAGGCGTGGCCGACGTGGACCAGGTCGGCGGCCTCCTCGAACCGCAGCAACCCACCCAGCCGGTCCGCCACGAGCAGGCGTTCAAGCGAGCTCGGCACATCGACCAGCACCATCGAACGGCCTGCGGCACGGGCTCGGCGAGCGCCGCCGAGCAGCACCCCCAGCGCGGCATGATCGCCGAGCTCCAGGCCCGCGACGTCGACGCGCAGCGGCCCGCTCCCATTGTCGATCGCCGCGTGCAGCAGGGAGCGTAGTGTCCCCACCGTCCGTACATCCACCCGGCCAACCACGCGGGCCGTCTGCGCGCAGCCGGCCCGCGTGTCCCCGGAGCACTCCAGACTCACCACGTTCACGCCGATGTTCATGTGATCTCCCGTCCCGGCCGTCCGACGCCCCCTCTGTCGTGACGCCGTTGCTACCAGCTATCCGCGCCGATCGCGGGTAGCACTCAGGTGCGGCTCGCCCAGGGCGGACCGCGACATACCCCCTCGTCTCCATCGGACTGTCGCCGTTCGGCCACAGGGAGGTCGGGCCGGTTACCTTGATGGTGGCAGCAGTCGGCGGGCGATGTTTCCTCTGTCGGATTCCGTGGAGGTGTCGCGGCCCGAATCCATGTCCGCCGCGAGGATGTCTGGGACGATGCAAGGTGGCGTCGAAGAGCAGCACGATCGGAGGTGCGGGATGACCGGAACGGCCGGGGCGTTTCTCCTCGAGCCGCTGATCGCGCTGCTGGCCGTCGGCCTGCTGATGGCGATCGGGCGCTGGGCTCATGCTCCGGCACGGCCGCGGCCTGCCGGTTCCGTCCCCGGCCACGACTTCGGTCTGCTCGTCCCGGTGGTCACCGTGGACACCCCCGCCGAGATCACTCGGCTCCGCGCGGCGCTGTGGGCGCGGGGCATCCGCTCGACCTGGGCCACGGCACCGGCCAGTCCGATCCGCATCGACGCCGCCGGGAATATCATCGCCCGGCCGCGGGACCGCCGCCACGTACTCGTGTTCGGCACGGACGCGAACCGAGCCGCCCGTGCCCTCGTGAACCTGCTCGGCTCGCGCCAGCCGCCCACCTGACCCCGCCGGCCGGGCCGGCGGATCACGAGGCCGGTGGGATCAGGCCGACGCCAGCGGGATCAGGCCGAGGCCGGTGAAATCAGGTCGAGACTGGTGAAATCAGGCTACGGCGCGGTCGGAGACCCGGCGGATGTTGGCGCCGAGGTCCGTCATGTTCTCGACAAACCGGGCGTATCCCCGGTCGATGTGGTGGACGTCGCCTACCTCGGTGACGCCATCCGCAACCAGGCCGGCGAGCACGAGACCCGCGCCGGCCCGCACGTCGGAGGCCGTCACCCGGGTGCCGGACAGCCGCGGGGTTGGCCGGACGATGACGTGGTGGCCGTCCGTACGCAGGTCGGCGCCGAGTTTGTGCAGCTCGCGGCAGAAGACGAACCGGCTGTCGAAGACGTTCTCGGTGATCAGGGAGGTACCCCGGCTGACCGACTCCAACGCGATGATCTGCGGCAGCAGATCGGTCGGAAAGCCGGGGTACGGCAGCGTCACCACGTCGATCGACCGGGGTCGTCCCCGTCCGACGACCCGGAATCCGTCGTCCCGGACGTCGACCTCGGCACCGGCCTGCACCAACTTCTCCAGGACGATGCCGAGATGAGCGGCCTGACCATGCCGGATTAGCACGTCGCCGCCGGTCATCAGGGCGCCGATGGCGTACGTGCCGGCAACGATGCGGTCCGGCACCGTCCGGTGTTCCACCGGGGTGAGGTGGTCGACCCCGTCGATGATCAGTGTCGACGATCCCGCGCCGTCGATGCGCCCGCCCATCGCCGTCAGCATCGCGCACAGGTCGGCGATCTCGGGTTCCTGGGCGGCATTGTCGATCACCGTCGTCCCCTTGGCGAGAACCCCGGCCATCAACAGGTTCTCGGTGGCGCCCACGCTGGGGAAGTCGAGCCAGATCGAGGCTCCCTGCAGCCGGCCGGAGCAGCGCGCGACGAGGACTCCGGACTCGACGTCGACCAGCGCACCGAGTTTGGTCAGACCGTTGACATGAATGTCGAGCGCGCGCGATCCGATCGCGTCTCCACCGGGCAGGGCGACCCGCGCCTCCCCGCGGCGGGCGACCAGCGGACCGAGCACCGCCACCGACGCCCTGATCTGCCGCACCAGTTCACCATCGGCCGCGATGCCCGGAGCCTGGGGAACCTCAATGCTCAGCCACCCGCCGGCGGCGTCCCGCTCGACGGTCGCACCGAGCCCCGCCAGTACCTTGGACATCACCGACACGTCCAAGATGTCGGGAACGGCGGACAGCATCGTCCGGCCCGCGGCCAGCAGGCTCGCGGCCATCAGCTTCAACACCGAGTTCTTCGCGCCCGGGACGGCGACCTCGCCGGCCAGCCGGGTACCGCCTGTCACAACGAAGCGCTCCACGAACCTCGATGCTAGGTCCTGGCCTGAAGATCTTCACCGCCACCCGCCGGACCGACCGGCGCAACCCTGCGCGGTCGCCTCATTTCGCTGCATCGGGCGGGAGGACGGACACCCCGTCGTGGGTGCGGATAAACGGCTCGAGCCGCTCGTCCCTTCGGCCTAGTCCCCGACGACGCGACCGCGCTCTACGCCCGGATCTGACAACCCGGGCCGCGCGGTCAACGACTGCCTAGAGTCGTCCCCATGGCAGTGCACCTGACTCGGATCTACACCCGCACCGGGGATGATGGTACGACGGCGCTGGGCGACATGTCGCGGGTAGCGAAGACCGATCCGCGGCTGGCTGCCTATGCCGACGTAGATGAGGCGAACGCCGCGATCGGCGTGGCACTTGCCCTCGGCGGGCTTCCCGACGAGCTGCGGGCGGTGCTCGGCCAGGTCCAGAACGACCTCTTCGACGTCGGCGCGGATCTGTGCACCCCGGTCGACCCGGCGCCGGCCTACCCACCCCTGCGGATCACCGAGGCCTACGTGGAACGGCTCGAGGAGGCGTGCGACCGTTTCAACGCCGGCCTGCCGAAGCTGGCCTCCTTCATTCTTCCGGGAGGGACTCCCGGGGCGGCGCTGCTGCATGTCGCCCGCACGGTCGTCCGCCGGGCGGAACGGTCCATCTGGGCCCTCCTCGAGGCCGAGCCGGACCGCACCGGCCCGCTGCCGGCCCGCTATCTCAACCGACTGTCGGATCTGCTGTTCATCCTCGCCCGGGTGGCGAACCCTGAGGGGGACGTGCTCTGGCGCCCCGGGGCGCACGCCTGAGACCCGCTCAATACCTGAGGGTCGACAAGTCAGTCAACCGAATTGTAGACTGACGATCATCGACGAGGCCGTCGAGGCCTACGAGCGCGAGCTGTTCTGGCGCGGCTTCGAGGAGGGGTACGACCGCCTCGCGGCCGACCCGCTCGCCTGGGACGAGCTCGGTGCCGAGCGCTCCGCCGAGGCGGGGGCGCTGCGGGACGGCCTGGAGTGATCTCACCTCGCCCCGGCAAGGTATGGCTGGTCGACTTCGGTGAGCCGATCGGCCACGAGCAGGGGTTGTGTCGTCCGGCGGTGGTCGTATCCGCCGACCGGCTCAACCGCATCCGGGCCGGGCTGTCCATCGTCGTACCCGTCACCAGAACCCGCCGCGGGCTGCCCTCCCACGTCGAGCTCGCGCCCGGCGGCACCGGTCTGCGCGAGACAAGCTACGCAAAGGTCGAGGACGTGAAATCGGTGTCCCAGCAGCGCTTCGGTCGCCGGCTCGGCGTCGTGGGTCCTGATCATCTGCTGCGGATGACCGAGGCCCTGCAGTTTCTGTTAGGTAGGTAGAGCCTGTCGCGGACCTGTGACGTGACGCGAAAGGCGCGTCCCCCGATGCGGGGAACGCGCCCTTGGCCGCAGGAAACTCAGGTCAGCTTCGCGGTCTCGGCAAGGATGCTGACACCCTGGTGTGTCACCGAGATGAAGCCGCGGTCCACCGAGGCCGAGATCTCCCGGCCACCGGTCTTGACCCGGACCGTCCCGCCCGGCGCCAGCAGACCCAGCAGCGGCACATGGCCGGGCAGCACGCCGAGATCACCGTCGGTGGTCCGGGCGACGACCATGTCGGCGTCGCCGGACCACACCTCCTGCTCGGGCGAGACAATCGCCACCCGGATCGGCATTACAGGTTCTCCGCGTTCTTCTCCGCGTCCTCGATGCCACCGCACATGAAGAACGCCTGCTCCGGCAGGTGGTCGAAGTCGCCCTGGGTGAGCCGCTTGAACGAGTCGATCGTCTCGTCGAGCGGGACGAACTTGCCGGGGATGCCGGTGAACTGCTCGGCCACGAAGAACGGCTGCGACAGGAACCGCTGGATCCGCCGCGCCCGGTTGACGAGGATCTTGTCCTCTTCGGAGAGCTCATCGATACCGAGGATGGCAATGATGTCCTGCAGGTCCTTGTATCGCTGCAGAATCCGCTGCACCTCACGGGCCGTGTCGTAGTGCTCCTGCCCGAGATAGCGCGCGTCCAGGATCCGGGAGTTGGAGTCGAGCGGGCTCACCGCCGGGTAGATACCCAGGTCGGAGATGGCCCGGTCGAGCACGGTGGTGGCGTCGAGGTGGGTGAACGTCGTCGCCGGCGCCGGGTCGGTCAGGTCGTCCGCGGGCACGTAGATGGCCTGCAGCGAAGTGATCGAGTGGCCCCGGGTGGAGGTGATGCGCTCCTGGAGCACACCCATCTCGTCGGCCAGCGTCGGCTGGTAACCGACGGCGCTGGGCATCCGGCCGAGCAGCGTGGAGACCTCGGATCCGGCCTGGGTGAACCGGAAGATGTTGTCGATGAACAGCAGCACGTCCTGCTTCTGGACGTCCCGGAAGTACTCGGCCATCGTGAGCGCGCCGAGCGCGACCCGCAGCCGGGTACCCGGCGGCTCGTCCATCTGGCCGAACACCAGCGCGGTGTCCTCGATGACGCCGGCCTCGGTCATCTCCAGGAACAGGTCGTTGCCCTCACGGGTGCGCTCGCCGACCCCAGCGAACACCGAGACGCCACCGAACTCCTTGGCGACCCGACGGATCATCTCCTGGATGATGACGGTCTTGCCGACGCCGGCACCGCCGAACAGGCCGATCTTCCCACCGCGCACGTACGGCGCGAGCAGATCGATGACCTTGATGCCGGTGGTGAACATCTCGGTCTTCGACTCGAGCTGGTCGAACGCCGGCGCCAGCCGGTGGATCGGCCAGCGCGTCTCGGCCTCGATCTGCTTCACGTCGAGCGGCGTGCCGAGCACGTTGAACACGTGGCCCTTGGTGGCGTCGCCGACCGGGACCGAGATCGGCGCGCCGGTGTCGCGGACGGGCGCGCCCCGGACGAGACCGTCGGTCTGCTGCATGGAGATGGCCCGCACGGTGTTGTCACCGATGTGCTGGGCGACCTCGAGCGTCAGCGTCTCGTCGCCGATGGTCCGGTCGACCTGGAGTGCCTGATAGATCTCGGGAAGCTCGTCGGGAGCGAACTCCACGTCGACGACCGGTCCGATGACTCGGGCGACCCGGCCGATCCCCGGGGTCCGGCCCTCCACCGTGGCTGGCGAGCTGGTGGTGACGGTCATGGCGTCCTCAGTTTCCCATCAATGCCCGTCGCCGCAGCCTCGGGCTCGCGTTCGCTGGCACCTGGGGCGGAGCGGTTCGCGTCGTGCGCGCTCCGCCTTCGGCGTCGTCCTTCTGCGTTCTGTTGTCGATGTCCGCATCGGTTCCGCTCGGTGTCACCCATTGTGGTCACCCATTGTGTCCGGCGGCGTGAAGACGGGAATGGCGATGACATCGCTCGACATCGCTCCCGCTCCTCGCGCCGCCCGCCCACGTCAGGCTCCCGAGGCCAGGGCGTTGGCGCCACCGACGATCTCGGAGATCTCCTGGGTGATGGCGTCCTGCCGGGCCCGGTTGGCCTGCCGGGTGTATCTCTTGATGAGGTCCTCGGCGTTATCCGTGGCTGACTTCATGGCCCGCTGCCGCGCCGCCGACTCCGACGCCGCCGACTCGAGCAGCGCCGCGTAGAGCCGGCTTTCCACGTAGCGGGGCAGCAACGCGTCAAGCACCCCCTCGGCGGAGGGCTCGAACTCGTACTGGGGCAGCGGGCCGCCGCGCGGCGGTTCGTCGGTCTCGGTGAGCACCATCGGCAGCAGCCGGCGGGCGACCGGCGTCTGGGTGATGGCGCTGACGTACTCCGTGTGGACGACGTGGATCTCGTCCACTCCGCCGTTCTCGCTCGTGTCGATGAAGGCCGCGATGAGCGCGTCCGCGACCGACTTGGCGTCCGCGTACGACGGCTGCTCGGAGAAGCCGGTGTACTCGCCGCTCATCGCACGACCTCGGAAGCGGTAGTAGCCCGTCCCCTTGCGGCCGACGACGTGCAGGTCGGTCTCCTTGCCCTCCGAACGCAGCAGCTCGACGAGTTCGCCGGTGCGCCGCAGCGCGTTCGAGCTGTACCCGCCGGCCAGCCCCCGGTCGCTGGTGATCACCACGACCGCGGCCCGGGTCGCCCCGGGCCGCTCGGTGGTGAGCGGGTGGTCGATCGTGGTCTGCGCCGCGACCGCCTCGATCACCCTGGTGATCTCCTCGGCGTAGGGGCGGGCGGCGGCGACCCGCGCCCGCGCCTTGGCGATGCGGGAAGCCGCGATCAGCTCCATCGCTCGGGTGATCTTCTTCGTCGACTGCACCGACCGGATGCGCCGCCGGTACTCACGAAGCTGGCCCGCCATGGGTCAGCCCTCGTCGTCTTTGTGCACCGCGGGTCGGTGCACCGGGATCGACTCCTGCCGCACCAGCCCCGGGTCGAGCGGGCTCGGCACCGGCTCGTTGACCAGCGGCTGGCCGTCGGACAACGTGAACTGGTTCTTGAACTCCGCGATGGCCGGCTCCAGCACGGCGATCGTGTCGTCACTGAGCTTGCCGGTGGTCACGATCGCGTCGTACACCTGCGGGTAGGACCGGCCGACGAAGTCGAGGAACTCCGACTCGAAGCGACGGATGTCCGCCACCGGCACGTCGTCGAGCTTGCCAGTGGTCCCGGCCCAGATCGACACGACCTGGCGCTCGACCGGGAAGGGCTGGCCCTGCGGCTGCTTGAGCAGCTCGACCAGGCGGGCGCCGCGGGCGAGCTGGTCCCGCGAAGCCTTGTCCAGGTCGGAGCCGAAGGCCGAGAACGCCTCGAGCTCGCGGTACTGGGCGAGGTCCAGCCGCAAGCGGCCGGCGACCGACTTCATCGCCTTGACCTGCGCGCTGCCGCCGACCCGGGATACCGAGGTGCCGACATTGATGGCCGGGCGGACACCCTGGTTGAACAGGTCGGACTCCAGGAAGATCTGCCCGTCGGTGATCGAGATGACGTTCGTCGGGATGTAGGCCGAGATGTCGTTGGCTTTCGTCTCGATAATCGGCAGTCCGGTCAGTGACCCGCCACCGAGCTCGTCAGAGAGCTTGGCACAGCGCTCCAGCAGCCGGGAGTGCAGGTAAAACACGTCACCCGGGTAGGCCTCCCGGCCCGGCGGGCGGCGCAGCAGCAGCGAGACCGCCCGGTATGCCTCCGCCTGCTTGGACAGATCGTCGAAGACGATGAGCGCGTGCTGGCCGTTGTACATCCAGTGCTGGGCGATCGCCGAGCCGGTATAGGGCGCGATGTACTTGGAGCCCGCCGGCTCGTCGGCCGGCGCCGCCACAATCGTGGTGTAGGCCAGCGCGCCGGCCTCCTCGAGGGTGTTCACCACCTCGCGGATCGTCGACTTCTTTTGGCCGACGGCCACGTAGACGCACTTGACCTGCTTCGACGGGTCGCCAGAGGCCCAGTTGTCCCGCTGATTGATGATCGTGTCGATGGCCACCGTCGTCTTGCCGGTCTGCCGGTCACCGATGATCAGCTGACGCTGACCGCGACCGATGGCCGTCATCGCGTCGATCGCCTTGATGCCGGTCTGCAGGGGCTCCTTCACCGGCTGGCGCTGGACGACCGTCGGCGCCTGCAGTTCCAGCACCCGGGAGCCCTCGGCCACGATCTCCCCGAGGCCGTCGATCGGCCGCCCGAGCGGGTCGACGACCCGGCCGAGGAAGCCGTCACCGACGGGGGCGGAGAGGATCTCGCCGGTGCGGCGGACCTCCTGCCCCTCCTCGATGTGCTCGGAGTCACCCAAGAGGACGGTTCCGATCTCACCGACCTCGAGGTTCAGCGCGAGCCCCAGAACGCCGCCGTGGAACTCCAGCAGCTCGTTGGTCATCGTGTGCGGAAGACCCTCGACCCGGGCGATGCCGTCACCGGTGACGACGACCCTGCCGACCTCCTCCCGCTCACCGGAGGTGGCCTGGAAGGAGTCGACGTACTCCCGGAGGGCGTCGCGAATCTCCTCCGGCCGAATGGACAGCTCAGTCATCGCTTTGTCCTTCATGGCTGGCATGGATCTGGTCGGGACTGGTCACGGCGCTCCTACCGAAGCAGGCCGCGCCGGGCGGTGGTGAGCCGGCGGAGAACGCTGCCGTCCACCACCTCGTCGCCGACCCGCACGACGACACCGCCGAGAACAGTTGGGTCAAGATCGGTCTGCAGCTGGATCTGCCGGCCGAAGTAGCCGCTGATCGCGTCGCGCAGGCGCTCAACCTGGCCGGCGTCCAACGGGATCGCGGTACGCACGACGGCCACCACCCGACCGCGCCGGGCAGCCGCGATGCGGCTGTAGTGCTCCAGCCGACCCGCGACGTCGCCCTGCGCCCGGTCGGCCACCGCCTGCTGAACCAGCTGGACAGTGACCGGGTGCACCCGCCCAACCAACAGCCGGTTCACCAACACGGCCTTCGCCGAGGCCGGCGCCGCCGGGTCGGTCAGCGCCAGCGCGAGCTGTGGGTTCTGGTCCAGGATACGGCCGAAGCGGAAAAGCTCGTCCTCCACCTCGTCGAGCGCACTGGTGACGTCAGCCTGAGCGAGTAGCGCCTCGACACTGAGCTCCTCCAGGGCCTGACGCAGGTCCCCCGGCCGCGACCAGCGGCTCTGCACCACGCTGTCGACCACTTTCAGGGTGGGCTCGCTGACCTGGCCGGCCAGCAGCCGGCGGGCGAGCCCGACCCGCGACGACCCCGGGGCCCCCGGGTCGGTCAGTGCCCGGCGCACCGTCGCTTCCCGCCCGATCAGGGCGGCGACCGCACGCAGTTCCTCGGCGATCCGGTCGGCGTCGGGAACCCGCGCGGCCCGTCGCGGGCCACCCACCGGGATCGCCGTCACCTGGTCGAGAACGGCACGGGCCACTGCCAACGAGCGTCGGCTGGCGCCCTCCACCGTCAGCCTCCCAGCCCGGACGCGGTGCTGGCCGGCCGCGGCCCGGTCTCCAGACCCGCGATGAAGTCGTCGACAAGCTGACGCTGCCGGGCGTCGTTCTGCAGCTCATGCCCGACTATCTTGGTGGCGAGCTCGACCGCGAGCGTGCCGACCTCGCGCCGGACCTGGGCGACGACCTGCGACCGCTCGGCCGCCAGCGACGCCTCGGCCCGATCGCGCAACTCGGCGACCTCCCGCTGGGCGTCGGTCCGTAGTTCGTCGATGATTACCCGCGCCTGGGCGTGCGCATCCTCCCGGATACGGGCCGCCTCGGCACGCGCCTCGGCGAGCTGGGCACGGTACTGCTCGAACAGCGCCTGCGCCTCACGCTGGGCCTGCTCGGCCCGACGCAGTCCGCCCTCTACGCGTTCGGTCCGATCGGCGTAGGTCTTGCGGATCTGCGGATAGATCTTCCAGAAGAAGAATCCAACCAGGACACCGAAGGCCAGCAGCCCGACGATCAGTTCAGACAACGGCGGCACGAGGACGTTTTCCTCGTGCGTGCCCACTTCCTCGGCGGCGAGGATGACAGAGGAGTACACCTGATATCCCTGTGCCGGATCAGGTGAACACGAAGGGGACGACGAAGCCGATCAGAGCCAAGGCCTCGACCAGCGCGAACCCGATAAGCATGTACCGGAAAGCAACCTGCTCCGCCTCGGGCTGGCGGGCGATCGCCTGGATGCCGAGTCCGAAGATGATGCCGACGCCGATACCGGGACCGAGAGTGGCGATGCCGTAGGCGACCGTCCCGATGTTGCCGCTGATGGCGTCTTCAGCGGCCAGCAACGTGGACGCGGTAAGAGACATCGTGAAATCCGTCCTTCTAAAGTCGGTGCACCGGGACCGTCTCCGCGGTGCGGGTACGTCGAGAGGAAGATGTCAGGCCCGTGCCACCGCCGGTTGCGCCGGCGTGGCAAACGAAGTCGTCTCCGAGCTCGGTTCGTGCCCGTGGACCGGTGGATGGTCCGTGGCGTGATCACCGCCACCGTGCGACGAGATAGCACCGCCGATGTAGGCGGCCGTCAGGATGGTGAAGATGTACGCCTGCAAAAGGTCGATCACCAGTTCGAAGCCGGTCAGGACGACGAACATCAGCCCGGAGAAGATGCCGAAGATGAACTGCGGCTTCGGTAGCAGGTAGTCGGCCCCGAGCGCGAACACCAGTAGCAGCATGTGGCCGGCGAACATGTTGGCGAAGAGCCGGATGGCGAGGGTGGCCGGCCGCACGACGAGGGTCGAGAAGAACTCGATCGGCGCCAAGATCAGTTTGACACCGAAGGGCGCGTCCGGTGCTGGTACAAGCATGTCCTTGAAATACGCTCCGGCCCCGTGCTCGCGGATTCCGACCACATTGAAAATGGCCCAGCTGATCAGAGCCAAAATCATCGGCAGAGCAATACGCGAGGTCGTCGGGAACTGGGCCACGGGGATGATGGCCATGACGTTCGAGACCAGGATGAAGCAGAAGAGGATCATCAGGTACGGCGAGAAGACCCGGCCACGCTCCCCGATGACGTCTCGGGAGATCTGCTGGTCGACGAAGTCGTAGATGGACTCGCAGAAATTCTGGAGCCCCCGCGGGACCAGCGCGGCCCGACGGAATCCAAGCCAGAGGAAAAGGCCCACGAAGATCGCGACGAACAGGGTGAGTGCCGACCACTTGTTGAAGTAGAGGTCACCGATCTCAAACCAGTTCTTCGGCCTGAAAACCTCGGAAGTCGGCCCGTGGAAGCCGTCGTCGGCCGCCGCGAACACCGAACCGCTCGACACTTCCGACACCTCCATGATCATTCAACAACGTCAAAGTTCGCAATCACCTACGACCAGGTCGGCCTCACCCTATACGGGTGGGGCCCCTCCGGGTAGAGAAGCGAAAGCCAGGCGGCCACCGCTTGCATCCCGATCCCTACCCTCCACCCACGAGGCCCCGTCAGGGCCCGTCCCAGGCGGAAGCGAAAGGGGACAACCAGCGGCGAGCGGCACCCAGGGCGCCTGCCCGACACCGCCGATGCTATCCGCCTGGACGCCGCGAGGCATCAATTACACACGAGAGATCTTCGACAAACTGTCGAACATCACCGTCCGTAAATTTGATGGCAATTTTGTTACCTAGAGTGACTTGACTTCCATCTACACACCGTCATCAACGGGCACCGAAGCGATAAATGACCAGGTAGAGTGCTCCCGCAATTCCGACAATCAGTCCAATGGGGAAAAAAAGGACTTGAAACCCCAGTAGCCGATCAAGGCCAAAACCGGCCAGTCCCCAGAAGCCGGCTCCCGCCACAAGCGTGCCCACGATGCCCCAGGCCTCGCCGGCGGGCGGCGCCAGTGCGCGGCCCAGGTTGCGACCCGGGCCCTCGGGCACCCGCGAGCCGCCACCGCCGGTCCCGGTCGAGCTCTCCCCCGACCGGTCGTCCGCGCTCTGGTCGGGCATGGAACCCACCTCGTCACCGCCCCTCGACCGGCGCCGGCCCGGCCGCCGGCCCCTGCGGCACGTCCGGCTCGGCCTCGGCGCTCGGCACCGTGGCCGGAATCCCCGGTTCGTAGAACGGCACCCGCAGCCGGGCCGCCGACCACACTTCGGCGCCGACCCAGCACAGCGTGCCCGCCACGATTGACCAGGCGAACGACGGCAGATTCACGGCGGTGGTGCCCTCCAGGGCCACCAGGACGACACCCAAGGTCACGACCTTCACCGCGTAGACGCCCAGCGCGACCGGCAGCAGCGCCGTCGTGCCGATCCGCCGGCCGATCGCCACCAGTGCCACCTTGCCCGCCGCGAAGAAGGTGCTGACCAGGCCAACTCCCAGGGCCGCGCCGAGGAAACCCGCCCCGCCCCGCGCCACCCCGGCAATCACGAGCGTCGGCACGGCCAGCGCGAGCATGGTCCACAGCCCGGCGCGCAACGTCGGCGCCGCGACGCCGGTCACGCCCGCCGCCCCGTACGCTGGGTGCCGAGGAGCAGGGCTACCAGGGCCGCGAGGCCCACTCCGACGGTGGCAACCAAGATTGGCAATGGGGAGTCGGAGAACGACGCGGCGACACCTCCGAACCCGACCAGAGCCGCCCAGAAGTACATGAAGAGAACCGCCTTCACGTGCGAATTACCGATTTCCAGCATACGGTGGTGGAGATGCATCTTGTCCGCCGCGAACGGCGAGCGCCCCGCCCTCGTCCGCCGGACGACCGCGAGCCCGAGGTCGAGGAACGGAACGGCGAGCACGGCCAGGGGTATCGCCAACGGGATCAGCGACGGGTACGACCGTGAGGGTCCAACGTAACCCCCGTAGGCCACCTGACCGGTCACGGAAATCATCGATGCGGCCGACAGCAGGCCGATGAGCATCGAGCCCGAGTCCCCCATGAACAGCCGGGCCGGATTGAAATTGTGCGGCAGGAACCCGATGCAGACCCCGGCGGTCACGGCGGCCAGGAGCGCCGCCGGGGAGGCCCGGTAGAAGCCGTTGATCACTGCGATCTGATAGGCGAAGTAGAAGGTCGCGCCGGCGGCGATCGCCGCGACACCCGCCGCGAGGCCGTCCAGGCCGTCGATGAAGTTCATCGCGTTGATAAGCACGACCGTGGCGAG
Source organism: Frankia sp. CgJB1 (assembly GCF_977947065.1). Lineage (NCBI taxonomy): Bacteria > Bacillati > Actinomycetota > Actinomycetes > Frankiales > Frankiaceae > Frankia > Frankia sp. CgJB1. Next base: position 16,898 of record NZ_CDWTNB010000007.1, on the reverse strand, counting down.
GATGGACAGCGGGACCGCGGTCTCCGGTCCCAGGCTCAGCGTCGTCTCGCTGTCCCGATCGATCGCGAACGTCCATTGGACACCGAGGAGCACCATAATGCCGGCCGTGGCGACCTGCCCGGCCAGTTTGGTCAGGGAGTCCAGTTCCCATCGGTCGTCGGCGACGCCGAGCAAGCAGATCAAGGTGCCGGCGACGAGCACCGCCCGGATCTCCGACCAGTCCTGGGAGACCACCGACAGGAACGGCAGGCGGTCCGCCACCCCGAACCCGGCGTAGAGCCCGGCAAGCATGGCCAGGCCCCCCAGCCGGGGCGTCGGGGTGGAATGGACGTCGCGGGCACGTACCCCGGCGACGGCACCGATACGCATGGCGAAGACGCGTGCCACCGGCGTGGCGAGAAAGGTCACCGCCGCCGAGACCACGAAGACGAGCAGGTACTCGCGCACCGTCGGGCATCTCCCGCCTGCCGGACCCGAATCCGGCTACTGCCGCCTGCTCACGCCTGCTGCCGCCTACTGACGCGGCTGTGCGGAACCTCTTGATTCCCTACCGCGGATCGGCCCCTACCGCGGATAGGCCGGATGCCGGGCGACAAGCGCGGACACCGCCGCCGCCACGTCGGCGGCGGTGTCCGGCTCACGCACCGCGTGGGCGATCAGCCCCGCGATCTCCTTCATCTCCCCCTCGCCCATCCCCTGGGTGGTGACCACCGGGGTTCCTACCCGGATGCCGGAGGAGATCGCGGGCGGCTGCGGGTCATAGGGAATGGCGTTCTTGTTCAGGGTGATGCCGGCCGCGTCGCAACGCGCCTCGGCTTCCTTGCCACTGACCCCGAGTTCCCGCAGGTCGAGCAGGGCGAGATGGGTGTCGGTGCCACCGGCGACGGGCCGGATGCCCTCGGCAGCGAGCCCGTCGACGAGCCGCTGCGCGTTGGCCACCACCTGGCGAGCGTACTGCGCGTAAGCGGGCGAGGCCGCCTCCCGCAACGCGACGGCCTTCGCCGCGACCGCGTGCATCAGCGGGCCACCCTGGCTGAACGGGAACACGGCCTTGTCGATGCGGGAGGCCAGCTCCTCGCGCGCGAGGATCATGCCCCCCCGCGGGCCGCGCAACACCTTGTGGGTGGTAAAGCTGACGACGTCGGCGTAGGGCACGGGGCTCGGGATCGCGCCCCCGGCGACCAGACCGATGAAGTGCGCCGCGTCCACCATCAGCCACGAACCAACCTCGTCGGCGATCGAGCGGAACGCGGCGAAGTCGATCAGACGTGGGTAGGCCGTCGCCCCACAGATGATCATCTTGGGCCGGTGCTGGCGGACGAGCTCCCGCACCTGGTCGTAGTCGATCAGCTCGGTGTCCTCCCGCACGCCGTAGGCCACCACGTTGAACCACTTACCGGAGAAGCTCACTTTGCTGCCGTGGGTGAGGTGACCGCCATGCGGCAACGACATCGCCAGGACTGTGTCACCGGGCGTGAGTAGCGCCGCATACACCGCGAAGTTCGCCGACGAGCCCGAATGCGGTTGCAGGTTGGCGTGCTCCGCGCCGAAGAGCTGCTTCGCCCGGGCGATGCCGATCTCCTCGGCCCGGTCGACCACCTGGCAACCGCCGTAGTAACGCCGACCCGGATACCCTTCGGCGTACTTGTTCGACAACGTCGAGCCCAGCGCCGCCAGCACCGCCGGGGACGTGAAGTTCTCGCTCGCGATGAGTTGCAGGCCGCCGCGCAGCCGGTCCAGCTCATCGAGGACCACCTCCGCGATCTCCGGATCCGTCGCGCTCAGCTGGTCGAAGTCCGGGCCCCAGAACGGGGTGCTCATGACGTTCCTAACCTCCTGCGCTAGAACGGCGACCGCGCTGGAACGGCAACCGTGCCACAACCGGCAACCGATGACCGGTGCCGCCGCGCGGGCGGCCCGGTCACCCCATGCTCCTCTGGCCCGGGAACACCATCCACCCGGATCTACCCGAAGCCACCCGCTGTGACCATCGCCCCCGCGACCCGGTTCAGGATCGTACGGGACTCTCCCGCCGGGACGATCAGCGGCGTCAGACCCACCCCACGCCGGCCCGTCCGGACCGTCCGGGCCCGGCTCCAGTTCACGGGCTCACCGGTTCACGGGCTCCCGGACCAGCGGCAACACTGCACGCAGCGCGGTGAGATCAATCGCACCGCTGCGCAGTACAACGGGCACCTCCTCGGTGCAGTCGACGATGGTCGAGGGGACGGCGGCCGGGCACGGTCCCCCGTCGAGATAGACACCCGCGGCACCGCCGAGCTGGTGCAGCGCCTCGTCGATCGTCGTCGCCGGAGGCTGGCCGCTGATGTTCGCGCTGGAGACGGCCATCGGCCCGGTCCGACCCAACAGCTCGATCGCCACCGGGTGCAGCGGCATGCGCACCGCCACCGTGCCCCGGCCCTCCCCGAGATCCCAGCGCAGCGACGGGGTGTGCCGGACTACCAGCGTCAGCCCGCCCGGCCAGAATGCGGTGATCAGCTCCCGGACCTGGGGAGTCATCCGCTCGATCAGCCCGTCGAGGGTGCGCCAGGAGCCGACCAGGACCGGGACCGGCATGTTCCGGCCACGCCCCTTTGCCGCCAGCAGCGAGGCCACCGCGTCCCGGTCGAAGGCATCGGCGCCCAGCCCGTAGAGCGTGTCGGTGGGGAGCACAACCAGCCCACCCCGGGCGACGGTGCTGACCGCCGCGTCGAGACCGCGGGCCCGCTCCCGTTCGTCGGAGCAGTCGAAACGTTCCATTGCCCGTCCTCTTTCTCAAGGATCAGGGTTCGTCCTCAGGATCGGGGCTCGCGGGACGCCCCGCGCTGGCCGGTGACGAACCGGTCCCGGCCGGCCAAGTCCCGATGATCCGCCACGTGCGACCAGCGGCCATCGGCGCGAAGCAGCTCGGGCGCCGACACCCCGTGGCCGTCGGCGTGTTCGATGACGAGTAGACCGCCTGGCCGCAGGAGCCGCGCCGCCACCCCGACAACCGTGCGCACCACGTCGAGCCCGTCGGGCCCTCCCCACAGGGCGCGGGCCGGATCATGCTCGCCCACCTCGGGCTCCACCGTGTGGCGGTCGGAGTCGGGGAGGTACGGCGGATTGCTGATGATCAGGTCGACCGTCCCGGCGAGCCGGGTGAACGGCTCGGGCAGCGCCGCGGCGATGTCGGCTGCGTGCGCCGTCACGGGAAGACCGGTGTCGGCAATGTTGCGTCGCAGCCAGACCACCGCCGCCGGGTCGACCTCCACGGCGTGCACCCTCGCGCCGGGCAGCTCCGCCGCCAGGGACAGCGCGATCGCCCCCGAGCCCGCGCACAGATCGACGCACAACGGTCCCGGCTGCCGGGCCCCGGTGAGCCCGGCAGGCCCGGTGAGCTCGGTGAGCGCCCATTCGACGACAGACTCCGTCTCGGGCCTCGGGATGAAGACCCCGGGGCCGACGGTGAGCTCGAGGTGGCGGAAGCCGGCGACACCGGTCAGGTGCTGCAGCGGCACCCGTTGCGCACGCCTGGCCACGAGCTCGTCCAGCCGCCGCGCCGCTACCGCCGTGACGTCGTCGAGCAGTGCCAGCCGGCCGCGGGGCACCGCGAGCACGAAGGCGGCGAGCTGCTCGGCGTCGGCACGGGGGCTCGCCACCCCGGCCGCACGCAACCGGTCGGTCGCCGCCGCCAACCACGCGCCCAGCGGTGTCAGGTCGGCCGCGTGGCGCACCGGGCTCAGGGGATCCGCGGAGCCCGAATGCGGGGACGCGCCCCGGCCCGGCTGCTCCGTGCCCCGAGAGCGCCCCTGCACGGCCGACGGACCGGTCATGACGCCTGAGCCGCCAGCCGCGCGTCGAGGTCCGCGGCGGCCAGCGCGTCGAGGACCTCGTCGAGCTCCCCGTCGAGCACCTGGTCGAGGTTGTGTGCCTTATAGCCGACCCGATGGTCGCTGATCCGGTTCTCGGCGAAGTTGTAGGTCCGGACCCGCTCCGACCGGTCCACCGTGCGGACCTGGCTGGCACGCGCCAGCGACGCCTCCGACTCGGCCTTCTCCCGGGCCGCCCCGAGCAGGCGGGCCCGCAGGATCCGCAGCGCGGACTCCTTGTTCTGTAGCTGGCTCTTCTCGTTCTGGCAGGAGACGACCACACCGGTCGGGATATGGGTGATCCGGACCGCGGAGTCCGTGGTGTTGACGCTCTGCCCACCGGGGCCGGACGAGCGGAACACGTCGATGCGCAGGTCGTTCGGGTCGATCTCGACATCAACCTCCTCGGCCTCCGGAAGCACCAGGACCCCGGCCGCCGAGGTGTGGATACGTCCGGCGGACTCGGTGACGGGCACCCGCTGGACGCGGTGCACCCCGCCCTCGAAGCGCAGCCGGCCGTAGACGCCGTCCCCGGGGCCCGCGGGTCCCCGGGCCTTCACCGCCACGCTGACATCACGATAACCGCCGAGGTCGGAGGGGTTGGCGTCGAGGATCTCGGTTTTCCAGCCGCGCCGTTCGGCATAGCGCAGGTACATCCGGAGCAGGTCTCCGGCGAACAGCGCCGATTCTTCGCCACCGGCGCCGGCCTTGACCTCGAGGATGGCGTCCCGGGCGTCGTCCGGGTCAATCGGGACGAGGTAGGCCCGCAGTCGGTCGTTGAGCCGGGCCAGCTCCCCGCCGAGATCATGGACCTCGTCCCGGAACGACGGGTCCAGCGCCGCGAGCTCGCGGGCGGCAGCGAGGTCCCCCTCCACCCGGTCGAGCTCGCGCGCAAGATCCACGACCGGGGCGAGCTGCGCGTAGCGACGGCTCAGGGCGCGCGCCTTCGCGGGGTCGTTGTGCACCGCCGGGTCGGCGAGCTGCCCCTCGATCTCGGCGTGCTCGGCGATCAGGCCGTCGAGCGGGGACGTCATCGTGGTTCCTTCGCACGTCATGGTCCTGGAACACGTCACGGTTCCGGGAGAGGGTCGGTGGGACGGGTACCACCCGTCCCAGACGCAAACGGCGCCCGTCCGGAGTCCGAACGGGCGCCGCGGCCAAGCTACTTCGCGCCGCCGACCTTCTCGCCGGGGCGCCGCCGACCGAACCGGCGCTCGAACTTCTCGACCCGGCCGCCGACGTCGAGGATCTTCTGCTTGCCGGTGTAGAACGGGTGGCACTGCGAGCAGACCTCGGCGTTGACGACGCCGTTCTCCTTGGTGCTGCGGGTGGTGAAGGTGTTCCCGCAGGTACAGGTGACCGTCGTCTCGTGGTAGGTCGGGTGGACGTCAGACTTCATGATCCCTCTTTCGAAGTGGCCGCCGGGTCGTCGTCTCGCGTGGACGACGTGAACCGGAGCCGGTCTGCTGCCAGTCTGCCAGAGGCTGGGTGCACCGACCGCCAGCCGATGCCAGGGGTCCCCACACTGCGCCGAAGACGCCGTGTGGGGGAAGGCTAATCCTGAGGCGGTGCGGTCTTGGCGATCTGCATCAGGAACTCGTAGTTCGTCCTGGTCTGCTTGAGCCGGTCGAGCAGGAGCTCGAGGGCCTGCTGAGTCTCCCTGGTGTGGAGCACGCGACGCAGCTTGTGCATGATCGCGAGCTCGTCCGGGGCAAGCAGGATCTCCTCCTTGCGGGTACCGGAGGCGTCAACATCCACCGCGGGGAAGATCCGCTTATCGGCGATCTTGCGATCAAGTTTGAGCTCGGCGTTGCCGGTTCCCTTGAACTCCTCGAAGATCACAGTGTCCATCGTCGAACCGGTCTCCACCAGCGCCGTCGCAATGATCGTCAGAGACCCGCCGTTCTCGATGTTGCGGGCCGCGCCGAGGAACCGCTTCGGCGGGTAGAGCGCCGTCGAGTCGACACCACCGGACAGGATACGACCGGAGGCCGGGGCAGCCAGGTTGTAGGCACGGCCCAATCGGGTGATCGAGTCGAGCAGCACGACGACGTCGTGGCCCAGCTCGACCAGGCGCTTGGCCCGCTCGATGGACAGCTCGGCAACATTGGTGTGATCGGCCGGTGGACGGTCGAAGGTGGACGCGATGACCTCGCCCTTGACCGACCGCTGCATGTCGGTGACCTCCTCCGGCCGCTCATCGATGAGCACGACCATGAGGTGGACTTCCGGGTTGTTCGTCGTGATCGCGTTCGCGATGGACTGCAGCACCATCGTCTTACCCGCCTTGGGCGGGCTGACGATCAGGGCCCGCTGCCCCTTGCCGATCGGCATCACGAGGTCGATGACCCGCGTGGTCAGCATGTGGGGCTCGGTCTCCAGGCGCAGCCGCTCCTGGGGGTAGAGCGGAGTCAGCTTGGTGAACTCCGGCCGGCCGCGCGCCTCCTCGGGCTCCATCCCGTTGATGGTGTCGAGCCGGACCAGCGCGTTGTACTTGTCCCGGCGCTGCTCGCCCTCCTGCGGGGCGCGGACGACACCGGTGATGGCGTCACCGCGGCGCAGCCCATTGCGACGCACCTGGGCGAGGCTGACGTAGACGTCGGTCGGGCCGGTCAGGTACCCGCTGGTCCGCACGAAGGCGTAGTTGTCCAGAACGTCGAGAATGCCGGCGACGGGGACCAGGACGTCGTCCTCGCGCAGGACCGGCTCGTTCTCGCTCGGGCCAGCCTGCCCACCGCGACCGCGGTTACGACCGCGTTCCCGGAAGCGGCCCCGCCGGCCACGAGCGGCGAAGTCGTCCTCGCCTTGTCCCCCTTGCCCCCCCTGCCCGGGCCGGTCGCCGCCGGAACGCTCTGCCCCGGATCGGTCACCCTGCTGGGTGCGGTCCACGCGGCTGGGACGATCAGCGGCCTGACGGTCCGTACCGGAGCGGCGGTCCGCGCCTTGGCGGTCCGCCGTGACACGCTCGCCACCGGCCTCACCGCCCTGACGGTCGCTCGCGCTCACCCGGCCGTTGTCGGCGGAACGATCCCGACGGTCCTCCCGGCTCCGGGGACCGGCATCGGTCTGACGGTGGGACGCGGCGGCCGGCGGAGCCGACGCGGGCGCCCCGGTCGGCTGGGCGGACACGGTCGGCTGGGCGGACACGGTCGGCTGGGCGGAAGCCACGGCGGAGGCGGCCGATCCGGCCCGGGCATCCGTAGCCGATCCGGCCCGGGTCTCCACGACGTGTCCCCGGCCGCCGGTTCGGGGAGGGCCGGCTGCTCGACGGCGGGGGTCGCGGCCGCCCGAGAGGCCCCACGACGGGAACGGGTGCGGGTAGCGGTGCCGTCCGGGCCGGCAGCCTGCCGGGACACCCGCGGCGCGGGAGATATCTCGCTCGCAGCCGGGACCGGTCCGGCGGACGAGGCCGGCCCCGATTCCGCCGGAAGCGGCGCAAAGGCCGAGGAGGCCGCGGGGGCCGAAGAAGTCCCTGGGGCGGGCGCGGCCGCGGACTCGTTGTTCTGCAGGTTCTGGATCGCGGCGATGAGCTGGCCTTTGCGCAACCGGCCCACGCCCTGGATCCCCAGGGACGAGGCCTTGGCCTGCAGTTCGGGGAGCAGCATCGCGGACAGACCGGTGCCCTGCCGGCGGCGTCGGGTCACGGCCGCACCTTCTCCGGCCGGAGAAGGTGCGGGGAGAGCGGTCCGGGTGGTACGGCCTGCGCGCGAGTCACCGTTCCCGGTGGGCTCAGCGTTCCCGGTGGGCTCAGCCGAGATGGCGTCTACGGACGAGATGCCCGCCGCCAAGTCGCTCTCCCGGGGCGATGCAGGCGTCACGGGCGGCGCAGACTCACGTGCGCTCTGCGGCAGCACGTTGGTGGTGTCGCTCAAGGTTTTCCTTCCCTGAAGGAACTGGCTCCTGGTGAGCCGGGCGTTGCTTGTGGACCTTCTTCGCCTGCACACATGCCGGATGAAGGGGTATACAGCACCGGATGGGCGAGCATCGCGCCCGTGTACGGCGCCAGCGGCCGACTGCCGCGAGCGAACTCGCCGATCCCGCCTGGGGAGTGCCGGTGTGGAGCCGAGGCAACGACGACGAAGGCTTATACACCGGAGCCCCGAACCATGTTCCATCTGGCGAGACCAGAGCGGCACGGCGGGAGCGAGCACGCGCCGCGGTGGCAGCGGGTGCAGTCACCAGACTATCCAGCGGCAGACACCTCGGCAACAACCTTGAGACGTCAGGACTTCCCGATGTGACACACAACCGCGAATCGGGAGCTCACAGCGCCAGCCGTCGCAGCGGATCCCACCGCGGGCAACCGGGTCATGGCGCCGCGGATCGACATCGGATGACGCGTGCACCGCGTCTATCCACCGGCAGCGGGACGACGGAGAACCCGGCACCCGCCACATCCACCGCCGCCGCGGCCTGTTCACCGCCGACGGCGAGGGCGATGACGGATGGCCCCGAACCGGACAGGGCCGCCGCGATCCCCCTGCCGCGCAGCCGACCGACGAGGTCTGCCGACGCCGGGACGCCGGGGAACCGGTAGGGCTGATGCACCAGATCCTCGGTGGCACGCAGGAGTGCCTCGGCACGTCGGGACGGCTGCCCGGCTGCCGGCTCGGCTGCCGACATCGTCAACGCCAGCAGCGCGGCCCGACCGAGGTTGCGGGCAGCGTTGGCGAATGGAACGCTGCTCGGCAGCGCCCCGCGCGACTGCTCGGTCGACTGTCGTATCGCGGGGATGAAGATCACGGGTCTCAGCTCGGCGAAGGGATCGACGCGCAGGGACCGGGCACCGTCGCCGTCCGGCCACGCAACGGTGAAGCCCCCGCTCAGCGCCGCGGCGACGTTGTCCGGGTGCCCCTCGATGGCGCTGGCGAGCCGCAGCATGCCCGCAGGCCCGAAGAAGCCGGCTCCGGACGCCGCGCCGGACGCCGGGCCCGGCTCGGGCGCGTCATCGGACACGGAGTCCGCGCCGGCGTCGAAAACGGCATCGGCGTCGAAGGCGGGCCCGAGGTCCGGCTGCGCGAGCGCGGCGGCGGCGACGACCCCGGCGACGATCGCCGCGGCCGAGGATCCCAGCCCGCGGCCGTGCGGGATCCGGTTGACGCAGTGCAACGCGAGACCGGGCTGCGCCCGGCCGAGGGTGTCGAAGGTCGCCCGGATCGCCCGGACCACGAGGTGCGTCTCGTCCCGGGCGACGACGTCCGTGCCGACGACGTCGACGGTGAGGCCGGATCGGGTCGTCTCGACATCGACTTCGTCATACAGGCCTAATGCCAAGCCGAACGCGTCGAAGCCAGGGCCGAGATTCGCGCTGGTCGCCGGCACCCGGACCCGGACCCGCCGCGACACGCCGTCGGCGGCGGTGACCGGCCCGGACCGACCGGCCCGCTCGGCGAAGGCTGCCGTCCCGCCTGGACACGGGGAGAACCGAGTGGTCACGAGCGCCGCAGCCCCAGCGCCTCGGCGGCGCCCGCGACGGTCGGGCGGATCGTTTCCGGCCGGGCCGCGCCGCTGATCGCCCAGTCAGGGTCCTTGAGCCCGTTGCCCGTGACGGTGCACACGACCTGCTCGCCGGGTTCGATCCGGCCGGCCGCCCGCGCCTTCAGCAGGCCTGCGACGCTCGCGGCGCTGGAAGGCTCCACGAAGACACCCTCCCTGCGGGCCAGCAGGCGGTAGGCGGCGAGGATCTCCCGGTCGTTCACGGCGTCGATCAGACCACCGGAGGCCTCCCGCGCCTCGACGGCGAGACCCCACGAGGCCGGGTTGCCGATGCGGATCGCCGTGGCGATCGTCTGTGGCGAGGTCACCACCTCGCCCCGCACGATGGGCGCGGCACCCGCTGCCTGGAAACCGCACATCCGCGGGCGGCCGCTGGCGATCCGGTTGTTCTCCTCGAGGTAGCCCCGCCAGTAAGCGGTGATGTTGCCGGCGTTACCGACCGGCAGGCAGTGGACGTCCGGGGCCCGGCCGAGCGCCTCCACGATCTCGAAGGACGCCGTCTTCTGCCCCTCGAGACGGAAGGGGTTCACCGAGTTGACCAGGGTGACCGGCGAGGTGTCGGCAAGTTCGCGCGCCACCCGCAGGCAGTCGTCGAAGGAGCCATCGAGCTGCAGCAGCCGGGCCCCGTGGACAAGCGCCTGGGCGAGCTTGCCCAGGGCAATCTTCCCGCTGGGCACCAGCACCGCGCAGGTGATGCCGGCGCGGGCCGCGTAGGCGGCGGCCGACGCCGAGGTGTTGCCGGTGGACGCGCAGATGACGGCCTGGGAACCGGCGCCGACAGCCCGGCTGATGGCCACCGTCATCCCGCGGTCCTTGAAGGACCCAGTCGGATTCGCCCCTTCGATTTTGAGATGAACCTCACATTCGGTGAGGTCGGAGAGATGTGCCGCGGGCAGCAGGGGCGTCCCGCCCTCACGCAACGTGATGACGGGTGTGTCGTGCGCGATCGGCAGACGGTCCCGGTACTCCTCGATGATTCCCCGCCACGGCCGGTGCGGCCGCTCGGGCGCCGCGGACAGCACCGGCACGGCCAGCTCGTCCGCGAGCGGTGTAGATGACGTCGTGGTCACGGCTCACCTCCCTCAACCCGTATCACGCCGGACACCGCCCGGACACCTGCGAGACCGCGGAGCTCCTCGACGGTGGCGGACAGTGCCGCGTCCGGGGCGGCATGCGTCACCAGGACGAGGCTCGCGTCGTCGCCGCGGCCGTCCTGACGAACGCTCCTGATGGACACATCGTGACGCGCGAACGCCCCAGCGACCGTCGCGAGTACGCCGGTCTTGTCGGTGACGTCGAGATTCACGTGATACCTCGTCACGGTACGGCCCATCGGCAGCACAGGCAGCGCGGCGTAGGACGATTCACCAGGGCCGCGACGGCCGGCGATACGGTTGCGCGCGACCGCGACCACATCCCCGAGCACCGCCGAGGCGGTCGGCGCTCCGCCGGCACCCTGGCCGTAGAACATCAGCTGGCCCGCAGCCTCGGACTCGACGAACACCGCGTTGAAGGCCTCCCGCACCCCGGCCAGCGGGTGGGTGCGCGGGATCATCGCCGGGTGGACCCGCACGCTGATCCCCTCGGTCTCGGCCGAGCGTTCCGCCACCGCGAGCGCCTTCACGGTACAACCGAGCTCCCGGGCGCTGGCGATGTCGGCGGTGGTGACCTCACCGATGCCGACCCGGTAGACGTCGTCGATCGTTACCCGGGAGTGGAAGGCCAGCTGGGCCATGATGGCCGCCTTCGCGGCCGCGTCAAACCCATCGATGTCGGCGGAGGGATCGGCCTCAGCATATCCGAGCGCACCGGCCTCGGCGAGTGCCTCGGTGAACGACGCGCCGGTCTCGTCCATCCGGGTCAGCACGAAGTTGGTCGTCCCGTTGACGATGCCGAGCACCCGGTGCACGCGATCCCCGGCCAGGCTCTCGCGCAGCGGGCGGATCAGCGGGATGGCCCCGGCCACGGCGGCCTCGTAGTAGAGATCGGTGCCGGCCGCGGCGGCCGCGTCGTGCAGCGTCGCGCCGTCCGAGGCCAACAGGGCCTTGTTCGCGGTGACCACCGACTTACCCCCCCGCAGGGCGGACAGCAGCCAGGAGCGGGCCGGCTCGATGCCGCCGACGAGCTCGATCACGATGTCGACGTCGTCCCGGGCGACGAGGCCCGCCGCATCCCCGGTGAACAGCGCCGGATCCACGTCGAGAGCGCGGGTGCGGCCCGGCCTGCGCACCGCGATCCCGGCGAGTTCCAAGGGAGCCCCGACCCGGGCGGCGAGATCGGCGGCGTTGGCCTGCAACAGCCGGACGATCTCGCTGCCGACAACCCCACAGCCGAGCAACGCAATCCTCACCGCGCCACCTCCGGGGAGGCCGGGCCGGTGCCCGGCTCGACAGTCAGGCCCGGACCGGCGTCCAGGCGCAGCAGGTCGTCCTCAGTCTCCCGCCGGACGATGATCCGGGCCGCGCCGTCACGCACGGCGATCACCGGTGGACGCGCCACATGGTTGTAGTTGCTGGCCATCGACCGGTGGTAGGCGCCGCTGGCGGGAATGGCCAGCAGGTCACCGGGCCGGACGTCGTTGGGCAGCGGCACGTCGTGGGCGACGACGTCCCCGGACTCGCAGTGCCGGCCGACGATCGTGACGACGTGTGTCGTGGCCAAGCCGGTCCGGGAGACTAGCCGGGCGGTGTAGCGGGCGTCGTAGAGCGCCGTGCGGATGTTGTCGCTCATGCCGCCGTCCACGCTGACGAAGGTGCGCAGCCCGGGCAGCTCCTTGACGGTGCCGACCTCGTAGAGGGTCACCGTCGTCGATCCGACGATGGCCCGTCCCGGTTCCACCGCGAGGCGCGGGACGGTCAGGCCCGCGGCGGCGCACTCCTTGCCGACCACGGCGGTCAGCCGCTCGGCGACGTCAGTGACCTCCAGCGGGGCGTCCTCGCCGGTGTAGGCGATACCGAGGCCACCGCCGAGGTTGAGCTCGGGCAGTTCGAGGCCGTGGGTGTCGCGGATGCGCGCGAGCAGGCCCACCAGGCGGTGCGCGGCCAGGCCGAACCCGGCCGTGTCGAAGATCTGCGAGCCGATGTGCGCGTGCAGGCCGACGAGTTCGAGGGAGCCAGCGGCCGCGAGCACGCGTTCCACCGCCTCGGCCGCCGACCCGCCGGCCAGCGAGAACCCGAACTTCTGGTCCTCCTGCCCAGTGGAGACGTAGTGATGTGTGTGCGCCTCCACGCCCGGGGTGACGCGGATCAGCACGCGCTGGCGCCCGCCCGCCTCGGCGGCGACGGCTGCCAAGCGGGTGATCTCGGCGAAGGAGTCGATGACGATCCGCCCGACGCCATAGCCGACGGCCGCCCGCAGTTCCGCGACGGACTTGTTGTTGCCGTGGAAGAGCAGTCGATCCGCCGGGAAGCCGACCGAGCGGGCCACTGCGAGCTCCCCGCCCGTACAGACGTCGAGATTCAGGCCCCCCTCATCCACCCAGCGAGCGACCGTGCGGCACAAAAAGGCCTTGCCTGCATAGTAGACATCACACTCGGCGAACGCCCGCCGCCAAGCCGCGCACCGGGCCCGGAAGTCGGCCTCGTCGAGAACGAAGGCCGGCGTGCCGAACTCGGCAGCCAGCTCGTCGACCCGGATCCCACCGATCCGCAGCACGCCGTCGGCGTCCAGCCGGGCCGTGGCCGGCCACAGATTCTCCTCCAACGGCTTCTCCTCCAACGGCACCACCGCTGGGCTGTCGATCTCGCTCATCTCGCCTCTGCCTGCCTCATGCCGCCTGTTTCACGCTTGCCGATTCCGACCGGCTCGTTCCCGAACCCGCCCGGACGCCCGGACGGTCGGACCGACCGCTCGTCACATCCGCTCGGGGGCGCTGACCCCGAGCAGTCCCAGGCCGTTCGCGAGCACCACCCGGGTTGCCGCCACGAGCAGCAGCCGCGCACCGGTGGCCGGACCGGGCTCGGCGTCGCCCTGCGGAAGCACCCGGCAGGAGTCGTAGAACCGGTAGTAGACCCCGGCAAGTTCCTCGAGATAGCGGGCGAGCCGATGGGGGCCGCGCAGCCTCGCGGCGGACTCGATCACTCGGGGGAACTCGCCGAGCGCGCGCAGCAGCTCACCCTCCCGTGGCTGGGTCAGCAGGACGACGTCGACCGGCTCGGTCGCGGCCGTGAGGCCCAGGGACTCGGCGTTGCGCAGCAGCGAACTGATCCGCGCGTGGGCATACTGCACGTAGAAGACCGGGTTGTCACTGGTCTGGCGGGCCATCAGGTCCGGATCCAGCTCGAGCGCCGAATCCGGCGAAGAGCGGACCAGCCAGTACCGCGCCGCGTCGGCCCCGACCGTGTCGGCCAGGTCGTGCAGGGCCTGCTCGGACGCCCGGCGGTCGTAGTAGTACTCCGTGCCCACCTCGAACCCGGCCGCGGGCCGGATGCGCCCCAGGGCGTCCCCGACGGCCGCCCAGCGCGCCGAGGCCAGCGTCACCGGGCCGGTCGGGCTCGCGCTGACGAACTCCAGATTGACCCGGACACCTCGTGGCCTGACCGCCCGGCCGTACCGGTCACCAGCCGACACCACCGTGCGGGCGATCTCCCCGAGGGCGGCGTCGGCCAGCCGGAAGTTGAGGAACCCCGGGCCGGCGACGTCCACGGCGGCGAGCTCGCTGTCGGTGGCGAGCCGCCGGGCCAACGTCTCCGCGACGGCGCGCGGCGGACGACGAGCGGCCCTAGCAAGCTGGAGCGCGACCGGGGATGCGTAGTCCCCGTGCTCGGGCGTCTTCGGCCGCTCCACCGTGACGGCGGTCGGCACAGTCACGTCCAAGTCGCCGTCCGCGACCGCGCGGCCGATGGCCGTCACGATGGCGTCAGCGAGATCGGCGGGGGTCATGACGGCGATGTTATCGGCGCCGGGTCAGACCGGCTGGCCGGCAGCCAGCCGCTGGACCACGCCGATGAGTTCGTCCGGGTCGAACGGCTTGGTCAGGTAGTAATCCACCCCGACCCGCACCCCACGCTTGACGTCGGCCTCCTGGGCCCGGGCGGTCAGCATAATCATCTTGATGGCGGCGGTGTCCGGTTCCTCCCGCAGCCGGGCGGCCACGTCCCAGCCATTCATCCTCGGCATCATGATGTCCAACGTGATCACCTGTGGGGCGACCTCGCGCACCATCTCCAGGCAGTCCACGCCGTCTACGGCGGTATGGACCTCAAAGCCCTCCAACTCAAGGTTGACGACCACGAGCTGACGTATCACCGCGTCGTCGTCGACGACGAGGACTCGGGGGGTGGCAGCGTACACACCGGAAGCTTACGGCGACCCGGATTCCCGATCCGGCGTTCCGTCCTGGTAACGTAGGCCCCGTTGACCCGGGGCCCCCGTAGCTCAGGGGATAGAGCACCGCCCTCCGGAGGCGGGCGCGCAGGTTCGAATCCTGCCGGGGGCACGTACAGCATCCACGCAGCGAGGTGACTGGTCGGCTACTGTACGGAGCGCGGAGGCTTCGCGGAGGTGCCGGCAATCACTTCCGCCAGATCGGCAACCTGATCAAGGTTGATTGCTGAGATTTTGCTCATTCGCCTTCCTCGCCCACTACGCCCGGTTCTCCCTCGAATCCCTCGCCCGCTGACGGCAGCAGACCCCGCGCGGCCCCGCCGCCCGGTGGCACGGAGGGATGAGGCGCTTCAGGTGTCGTCGCTGGTGACTGCCTCGCGGGCGAGGAGGAGGATCTCCTCGTCGGTGAGCGTGGCAATGTGCTCCAGCAACTCCTGGCGTGGGTTGGCTAGCTCAGGCTGAGGGGCGGGTACCCGGGCATCGGAGTTCTGCGTGGTGGCGCGCCGCTGCCGGTGCTGGACGTATCCCGCGACCAGGCTGCCGGCGGCGACTGCCACGACGCTGCCTGGGAACAGTGTTCCGGTCGCCTGGGCCGCAGCCGGGATCGAGCGCCGCGGGATCCCGACGGCCATGATCGAAGCCATCGGAGTTACAGCTCCGACAAGTTTCAGCGCGGCCTGCGCGCCCGCCCCGGTGGCTGCCGCCCTGAGTAGACATCTGATGAGTTCGTCGCTGGTGGGGGCGGTGCTGGCGTCGAGCAGCGCCGCGCGGGTCATCAGCTCGGCCGTGCTGACCTGCAGGACCTTGGCGAGAGCGGCCAGCTTGGGCGGGGACGGACGACGAGCACCCTGCTCGATCTTGTCCATGTAGAGAGGGGTGATGCCCGCCTGTCTGGCCAACTCGGCTCGGCTCAGGCCGCGGGCCTCCCGTGCTTCCTTGATGGCGGCGCCCAGCACACTCAACCTGTCCAGAGTAGCACGTACGCACAGAACTGGATCAAATCTCGCCTTATTGACACCCACATCGGATTACCCGACCGTGGGAAAGCGATCTACTACGGATCGTTCTTGCTCAGAAGACAGGAGACTCGTTGTGGATGAGCTCCGACCGAGCGTCGAGGACGCCGCGATGGCCAGGTTTACGACTCTCGTCCTGGAGCTGCAGGCGATGGCGCACGGGGAGACCGAGATCTTCGATGCGCAGTTCGATCGGCGGATCGCGGCGGCTTCTCTGGGCGACTTCGGGGTGAACCTGGATACCATCAAGGCACTTGTTTCCCGGTTGGCCACGACCACTAACCCGGACGTCAACGCGGATAGCGAGAAGCCTGTGAACAGGGTGCTCGCCGAGCTGGCAGCAGGGCTGGCAGCGGCTGACCGGCACCTGGTCGAGTTTGTGAAGGCGACGATCAAGGAGATCGAGGAGTTCCTCAACGCCGAGGCGGAAGCCGCTGGCACTGAGCCGGTCAACGTGGAGCTCAAGGACCCCGCAGGTGAGGTCGTCGAGCTGGAGGACTCCCTTCTGTGGAAGCTTATACGTGATGAGCTCCGCGACCAGATCATCGCCGATCTCATCGCTGCCGGCGGTTATGTGGCAGCTGTTCGGGAGTGGCTCAAGAGGAACGCGGCTCAGGCCGCTGCGGCGGTCCCTGCCGGTGCCGGCATCGCTGCGGAAACGGCCGCAGCGGGGGGAGGCGCGGGAGCTGCGGTTGTTCCCGCGGCCTGGCTCGCTGCACTGGTCGGTGCCGGGTATCTCGGCTACAGGACATCTGGGGCGACGGTCCGTGCGGGACGGAAGGACGCGGGCCTGATCCTCAACAGCGCGACGGCGAAGTTCAAGCACCGCCGTGTTCCCGAACTGGACGACGCCGTGGCCAGCACGCGGAAGGACACGATCGACCAGCTTCGGACCACCGGGCTGGCGGAGAGGCCCTGCCGTGGTTAGGGATGGCCGTAAGCGTGCGATGGGAGCGTTCAAGGCCGGCGTCGGAGGTGGGGTAGGAAAGGCCGTCGGCGGTGTAGTCGGCGCGCCGGTCGGGCCGACGACGGCGATCGCCGGGGCGGCGTTGGGCGCGGGCGCCGGCTATCTGGCGGGCGAGGCGGTGGAGACCGGTATGGAGAAGGGGGTCGAGGCTGCGGGGAGAATCGCAGACGACCTGCGCACATTCGCGGAGACGGTGGCTATCATGAGCGCTGGGACGGTCTATGCGGCGGCCGACAAGGATTT
>NZ_CDWTNB010000006.1:0-52301 GCF_977947065.1 Frankia sp. CgJB1 | reverse complement strand
CCCCATGAAACCCCAGACCGCAGCTTGATCAACTTAGCGGAAATGGCATTGTCGAAGGTGCGGATCCGCCCTTGATGGGAGTGTCTGACCAGCGGCGGACGCCGTCTGGCCCCACCGCCGAGAGCGACTCGATGCAGAGAGACGATCACGAGCGGAACGCTTGACTTATGCCGACTCCGACCAATCACCAGCAGCTGACCGCCGGGCTCGTGGAACGAGCGCCTGCCAAGGACGCCGACGCCGTCGGGCCCAGGCGCCCTCTGACCGGGCCGACAAACCCAGTGATCACCGCCGCTGCTATCTGACCCTGATTACCGTCCCGGCTCTCCCAACCACCTGCACAGGAACAAAAGCATGCTCTGGAAATCTGATCGGCGAAGGAACAGCGGGGCCTGGTTGCCATTGATCGGCTCGCCGGAGTCGTCGAACTCAGCGCCGCAGCGGGGAGAGCCGCCTCGTGGACCGTCTGCCGCGAAAGCGGACGGTCCACGAGCACGATCTTGCACATCGTTGCAGGTCAGGGCACTGACGCGACTAGGTCAGACGTGTTCCGTTGCCGCACAAGGCCCGCGACTTGTGGCAACGTCCGTGGACACAGGCCTCGTGACCTCCCACCCGAAAAGCGGATGGTCAACTCCACCGTTTGCGCAGGTCAGCCGGGGTGACAGACGGGCCGCCACCGGGATCACACGACGCCGTTGCCACACCCGTTGCCACATAACGATCAAGCAGTGATCGACAAATCCTGCCATTTCCGCAGGTTAAACCGGTGGGCAGGGGCGGGGTCGAACCGCCGACCTTCCGCTTTTCAGGCGGACGCTCGTACCGACTGAGCTACCTGCCCCGGGTAGTGCGACTCTCGCATGAGCCACAGCGCACTGTTAGCCCTACGAACGCGGTCCCGACGGGACTCGAACCCGCGACCTCCGCCTTGACAGGGCGGCGTGAACTCCAGGCTTCACCACGGGACCATGCTCTAGATCGATCTTCAGTTGTCGCCCTCCAGGTGCCAGTCACGGTCCCTGTCCGGATCTGGAGGTCATGCTACACGACACCGGGACCACTCGAAGGGCCGGGAGCCCAGGATTCTTGCCCAACAGGACACGCACACGATCGCTCACGATTCGCTACGAAGACGCGACATCGGCATGAGATCTGCGGAGTCCGCGCGGCGGGCGCGGCGGCACGCCGGGCGCGCCCAGGAACGCCAGGCACGCCGCCGACCTCGAGGGAATCGAGCGAAAGGCGCGCAGCAGCACGGAGTCGATCCAGACCGCCGTTGCCGATCCCGTTCTGACCCGGGTCGAGGACGGGGTCGCCGTCGTCACCCTGAACCGGCTCGAGGTCATGAACGCGTTCACCCTGCCGATGGCCACCGCCTACGCGCAGGCCCTGCGTGCCGCGGACGCCGACCCGGAGGTCCGGTTCATCGCGGCCTCCGCCTTCGTCAACTCCGGCTTCTCCCGCCTCAGCCTGGTCGTCGAATACGGTCTGTCCTGGCATCTTCCCCGGATCATGGGCACCGCCCGGGTCTCGGACTTCCTGCTGTCCGGCCACGCCGTCAGTGCCGCCGAGGCGGCCGAGCTCGGGCTGGTCAACCAGATGATCACGGATGGCGACGTACTGGACCACGCGGTGCGCTACGCCACCGACATCGCGCGGTCCTGCTCACCGATGTCCCTGGCCGCCATCAAGGCGCGGGTCTACGCGGACCTGGAACGCAACGGGGACTTGGAACGCAGCCGCGCGGACGCGCTCACCGACGCCATCGCCCGGATGGACACCTCCTTGCTGGCAGCCACCCCGGGCAGCCAGCGCTTCCGCTGTTCCTCGGTGCACAGATCGCGCAGGTATGGCCCCACGATGCTCACGACACTCAGCCCGGCGGTGCGACACTGCGGGCCTATGGGCTTGTCCGTGGCGGTTGCCGGTGTCGTCAACGTCCAGCAGACGATCCCGGTCGATGGTTTCCCCTTCGCCTACCCCCCGGTGCGCTATCTGAACCGGTCGCTGCGCCTGGAAGTCGCCGGGGTCGGCTACAACGTCGCCCGCGGGCTCGCTGCGCTGGGCAGCGACGTGCGACTGGCGTCCCTGGTTGGGCAGGACGACGCCTATGCACAGGACTGGCTCACCCGGGCGTCGATCGTGTTCTGCTCGGCGGAGAACCTCACCGTACCCCCCGATGCCTTTGCCCGGCAGTTGCTTGCCCGGGGACCGGCACGGATCGTGGTCGTGGGTCTGGGCGCGCGGGGTTGCCTGCTGGCGGTGGCGGACCGGCCGGTGCGCGCTGTCGCGGCGGTCGCACCGCTGGGCGTGGTGGACACGACCGGCGGGGGTGATGCGCTGTTCGCCGGGTTCCTGCACTACTGGCTGGCCACCGGCGATCCCGACCGTGCCATCGACCGCGCGGTGCTTGTCGCCGGTTGGACGGTCGGTTTCCCGGGCACGGGCCACCATCCGACCGACGCCCAGATCCGTGCGCTGTATGCCGGCACCTCCGCCAAGTCCGGATGAGCTCACGCGCGGCGCGGACCGGTGTCCCGCCCGGGTGGCGTGCGACTCTCAAGCGACAGCAGCAACGGCGAGGAAACACTCGAGCCGACGTGAAGTGATCACGATGGCACGGTATCGTCACTCACAGGTCGAGAGGCGCTGCAACGGGCCCAGGTCCGCCACGCTCGGCCCGCACCGTTCAGTAAGGGCGCCTCCCATAACCGGGAGGTGGTCTGATGGCAGGGTCCAGGTCGGTCGACGAGGTGGCCATCGAGGCCAGCACGGTCGGGGCCGGCGAGCGGGAGCTCCAGGAGCTGCTGGCCCAGCGGGTCGTCGTGCTCGACGGGGCCTGGGGCACGATGCTACAGAACGCCGGGCTCACCCCGGCCGACTACCGCACGGAGCGGTTCCGCGACCACCCGAAGGACGTCGCCGGCGACCCGGACCTGCTGAACCTGACCCGTCCGGACGTGATCCTCGACGTGCACCGGCAGTATCTTGCGGCCGGCGCGGACATCACCACGACGAACACGTTCACCGCGACGAGCATCGGCCAGGCGGACTACGGGCTGCAGTCGCTGGTGCGGGAGATGAACCTGCGGGGCGCGCGGCTGGCCCGCCAGGCCGCGGACGAGGCCGCCCGGCAGACCGGGGGGCGCCGGTTCGTCGCCGGTTCGATCGGCCCATTGAACGTCACGCTCTCGCTGTCTCCGCGGGTGGAGGATCCGGCGTACCGGGCGGTGACCTTCGACGAGGTCCGGGCCGCCTACGCCGAGCAGATCCAGGCGTTGGCGGACGGCGGGGTCGACCTGCTGCTCATCGAGACGATCTTCGACACGCTCAACGCGAAGGCCGCGATCGCCGCCGCCCGCGAGGTCGCCCCGCGGCTGCCCCTGTGGATCTCGGTAACGATCGTCGACCTGTCCGGGCGGACGCTGTCGGGGCAGACCGTCGAGGCGTTCTGGAGCTCCATCGCCCACGCGCATCCGCTGGTCGTCGGGGTGAACTGCTCGCTCGGCGCCGAGGAGATGCGCCCGCATGTCGCCGAGCTCGCCCGGCTCGCCGACACGTTCACGGCCTGCCATCCCAACGCCGGCCTGCCGAACGCCTTCGGCGGCTACGACCAGACCCCGGACGAGGCCGGCCGGCTGATCGGCGAATTCGCCGCCGCGGGCCTGGTCAACATCGTCGGCGGCTGCTGCGGGACGACGCCGGCACACAT
Organism: Frankia sp. CgJB1; assembly: GCF_977947065.1. Lineage (NCBI taxonomy): Bacteria > Bacillati > Actinomycetota > Actinomycetes > Frankiales > Frankiaceae > Frankia > Frankia sp. CgJB1. The sequence goes on along the minus strand of NZ_CDWTNB010000006.1, from coordinate 48,586 downwards.
CGCGCGGATCGCCGCCGCCGCCGCCGGCGCGGCGCCGCGCCCGGTTCCGGCCCCGCCGGTGCGCACCCGCTTCAGCGGGCTGGAGCCGTTCGAGATCGGCGAAGATACCGGCTTCGTCATGATCGGGGAGCGCACCAACGTCACCGGTTCGGCGCGGTTCCGGCGGCTGATCGAGGCCGACGACTACCAGGCCGCCGTGGACGTCGCCCTGGAGCAGGTGCGCGGCGGGGCCAACCTGCTCGACGTCAACATGGACGCCGACCTGCTCGACAGCGAGCGGGCGATGACCACGTTCCTGAACCTGCTCGCCACCGAGCCGGAGGCGGCCCGCCTGCCCATCATGGTCGACAGCTCGCGGTGGAGCGTGCTGGAGGCCGGGCTGCGCTGCGTGCAGGGCAAGGGCGTCGTCAACTCGATCAGCCTCAAGGAGGGTGAGGAGCCCTTCCTGGAGCAGGCCCGGCGCATCCGCGACTACGGCGCCGGCGTGGTCGTGATGGCCTTCGACGAGCGGGGCCAGGCCGACACCGCCGAACGCAAGGTGGCGATCTGCGCCCGCGCCTACGACCTGCTCACCCAGCGGGTCGGCTTCCCAGCCGAGGACATCGTGTTCGACCCGAACGTGCTCGCCGTCGCCACCGGCATCGCCGAGCACAACGGCTACGCGAAGGCGTTCCTCGACGCGTTGCCGCTGATCAAGCAGCGCTGCCCGGGAGCGCGGACCAGCGGCGGCATCTCGAACCTGTCGTTCTCCTTCCGCGGCAACGACATCGTCCGCGAGGCGATGCACTCGGCGTTCCTCCTCCACGCCGTGCGCGCCGGGCTCGACATGGGCATCGTCAACGCCGGCCAGCTCGCCGTCTACCAGGACATCCCCGCCGACCTGCTCGAACTCGTCGAGGACATGCTCTTCGACCGGCGCGACGACGCCACCGACCGGCTCGTCGCGTTCGCCGAGACCGTGAGCGGGAGCGGCACGAAGCGCACGGTGGACCTGTCCTGGCGCGAGGCGCCGGTCGAGGAGCGCCTGGCGCACGCGCTCGTGCACGGCATCGTCGACTTCATCGAGCCCGACACGGAGGAGGCCCGGGCGCGGGCGGCCCGCCCCCTCGACGTGATCGAGGGACCGCTCATGGACGGCATGAAGATCGTCGGTGATCTCTTCGGATCCGGGAAGATGTTCCTGCCGCAGGTGGTCAAGAGCGCCCGGGTGATGAAGCGCTCGGTCGCCTACCTGGAACCGTTCATGGAGGCCGAGAAGCAGCAGGCGCTGCTGGCCGGCACCGGCCGTGGCAACCGTGGCAACGGCACGGTGGTGCTCGCGACCGTCAAGGGCGACGTGCACGACATCGGCAAGAACATCGTGGGTGTGGTCCTCGGCTGCAACAACTACGAGGTCATCGACCTGGGGGTCATGGTCCCCGCCACGGTCATCCTCGACACGGCAGTGGCGGAGGGCGCCGACGCGATCGGCCTGTCCGGCCTGATCACTCCGTCCCTGGACGAGATGGTCACGGTCGCCACCGAGATGCAGCGCCGCGGGCTGAAGTTGCCCCTGCTGATCGGCGGCGCCACCACCTCGCGCCAGCACACCGCCGTCCGCATCGCCCCCGCCTACGACGCCACCACCGTCCACGTGCTGGACGCCTCCCGCGTCGTCGGCGTGGTCTCGGACCTGCTCGACGCCGACCGGGCCGGGGAGCTCGCCGTGCGTAACCGGGCGGAGCAGAAGCTCCTGCGTGAGCAGCACGAGAACCGCCAGCAGCGCCCGCTGCTCCCCCTCGCGCAGGCCCGGGCGAACCGCGAGCAGGTCACGTTCGACGACCTGCCCGTCCCCGCCTTCACCGGCGTCCGCGTCGTCACCCCGGACCTCAGCGCGCTGCGCGCGATGATCGACTGGCAGTTCTTCTTCCTTGCCTGGGAGCTGAAGGGCAAGTTCCCGGCGATCCTGGACCAGCCGGTGGCCCGCGAGCTGTACGACGAGGCGAACGTCCTACTCGATCAGATCATTGCGGACGGTAGCCTTCAGGCCCGCGGGGCCTACGGCTTCTGGCCCGCCGTCGCGGAGGACGACGACATCCTGATCGATCTGATCGATCTGATCGACGTCGGCGCGGTGAACAGCGACGGCACGTCGGGTCCGGGTGGCACGTCGGGTCCGGGTGCCACGTCGGGTCAGGGTGCCACGGGGCGGCTGCGCCTGCCGATGCTGCGCCAGCAGACGGCCAAGCCCGCGGGGCGGCCGAACCGCAGCCTCGCCGACTACCTGGCCCCGGCCGGGGACCACATCGGCGGGTTCGCCGTGGCCGTCCACGGCGCCGACACGCTCGCGGCCGGCTTCGAGGCTCGGCAGGACGACTACCGGGCGATCATGGTGAAGGCCCTGGCCGACCGGCTCGCCGAGGCGTTTGCCGAGTATGTCCACCTTGAGGCGCGACGCGCCTGGTTCGAGCCGGACGCCGAGCCGTCGCTGGAGGATCTGCACGCCGAGCGCTTCCGCGGCATTCGTCCCGCCTTCGGCTACCCGGCGAGCCCCGACCACAGCGAGAAGCAGGCGCTGTTCGACCTGCTGGACGCCGGGCGGGTGGGGATGGGCCTGACCGAGTCCTTCGCGATGACCCCCGCGGCCGCCGTCAGCGGGCTCATCTTCGCCCATCCGTCGTCGCGGTACTTCACCGTCGGGCGCATTGGCCGGGACCAGGTCGAGGACTACGCCCGGCGGCGGGGCCTGAAGATCTCCGACGTCGAGCGCTGGCTGCGCCCCAACCTCGCCTACGATCCCGAGTAGACGCCCCGGCCGGCCGACCTACCCGGGCCAGATCGGTCAGACCGGCGGAGATGTCCACATACAGGAAGATACCCTGCGTGTACGTTGAGTGCATGACCGTGTCGCCTAAACTGAACGTGCCGGAAGTCCGAGAGCGGCTCACGGCGATCATCGACCAGGTTCGCGCCGACCACACGCCGGCCTGCCTCGCCCGCCGTGGCCGGCGGGTCGCGGCCGTCAAGGCCGACCTCGGGCTGGCCTGAGGTACCCGGTCGGCATCGCCCCGCATGCGCTTCGTCAGTTGCGCAAGCTCGACCCAACGGCGCGACGCCGCGTCCAAGCGGCGGCCAGGAACGGGCTTGGCCGGCCGTGCCAGAAGATCGCCAGGTCGTCGGGGGCGCGGGTCGCCGCGACGAACAGCAGTGACCGGTCTCGTGCCCGTTCCTGCTGATACCTCCCTGCCCCGAGGAGCCGACATGAAGATCCTGACCGCGACCGCGGCCACCCAGGGCCAACGCGACAACGACTTCAACCACTGTGCCGAGGGGGAACTGGTGTGGATCGGCCTGATCTGCGCGATCGACCGGGCGGACCCCGACGGCGGATGTGGCTGTAGGCGGTCGTTCACGGGACTGTCCTCGCACCTCGTGACGACGACGGCGATGGTTCGCGACATCGCCGAGATGAGCCGGAGCTTCTACGCCGAGGCGCTACGGGCGGGCCTCGCCGCGCAGAGGTGGCACGCCGTCGGCTCCGAATCGCTGGCCGACGAGCTGACCCGGCTCGTCGACGGCTGGCCGGCAGGCGGCGTCGTGGAACGCAGGCTGGACATCGTCACCGTGCGCGAATGGACCATCCCGTAGCCAGCCTCAGCCCCACCGGTACCGTCATACGGCCCGGCCCGTGCTGGCCGGTCTTCCCGCCGCCGTGATGGGGACCTGGTACGCACAGCCGCGGCACAGCGGGCGCACAGTGCGGGCAAAGACTGTCCCGCCATGGTGAAGGCACAGGATCAGTCGATTTCAAGGAGAGCGCATGGCGGACTACCAGCGGGACGGCCGGAGGCCGACGTACGAGGGGCGTCCCCTGCCCCGGCCCGAGGAGGAGGCCGTCGACCAGGGACTGGGCTTCGACCTCGGCACGCTGCTGAGCCGGCGACGGGATGCTGACCTTTCTCGGCCTCGGTGCCGCGACGGCGGGCCTGACAGCCTGCGGGACAGGCGGGGCCGAAGCCTCGGGATCGTCCGGCTCCACCGCGTCGCCCAGCACGTCATCATCCGCCTCGACCAGCGGGGCATCCGGGGAGATCCCCCAGGAGACGGCTGGCCCCTACCCGGGCGACGGTTCCAACGGGCCGGACGTGCTCGAGCAGAGCGGCGTGGTCCGCAGCGACATCCGGTCCAGCTTCGGGGGAGCCACCGGCACCGCCGAAGGCGTCCCCATGACGCTGGAGATGACCATCACCGACCTCGCCGGCGGCGTCCCCTTCTCGGGAGTGGCCGTCTACGTGTGGCACTGTGACCGCGAAGGCCGCTACTCGATGTACAACCAACGGCATCACCGACCAGAACTACCTGCGCGGCGTCCAGATCGCCGACAAGGCCGGGAAGGTGCGCTTCACCAGCATCTTCCCGGCCTGCTACAGCGGACGCTGGCCACACATCCACTTCGAGGTCTACCCCGACCAGGCCAGCATCACCGACGCCACCAAAGCGATCGCCACGTCCCAGGTCGCCCTGCCGAAGAACGTCTGCGACCAGGTCTACGCGCAGCAGGGCTACGAGGCGTCGATCGCGAACCTGTCGCAGGTCAGTCTCGACAGCGACAACGTCTTCGGGGACGACGACGGCGCCCGCCAGCTCGCCACCGTGACCAGCAACGTCACCAGCGGCTACACGGTCTCCCTCGCCGTCGGCGTCGACACCACGACCACCCCGTCCAGCGGCCAGCCCGCCGGTGCTCCCGGCGGGCGGCCACCGGGTGCGCCGAGCTGACCCACACGACGCCTCGGGAGGACACCCCGTCGTCACGGCCAACCCCCTCCGGTTCACGGAGTCGAACTCGACGATCCCGGTGGTCGAGCAGGTCCCCGGGGCTCGGGTCTCCGGGGACTCGGGGGACTGGACAGGTGCGTGGGTGCACAATGGCGCTCTCGACCTCGGGGCGACTCACACATCGCGGGTTGGGGGAAATCGTGGGTTGGGGGAAGGAGAGCCGCGATGTCCGTGCCGGAGGTGCCAGCGCCGGACGAGTTGGTGATCAGCGCGGAGGCTCCGGAGCCCGTTCGGGACGACCTCGGCATTGAGTTCACCGTCGAGTCCGACGTGGATGTCGCCCATCCGCTCGTGACGATCGGTGATTCGCTCACCCATGGCTTCCAGAATCTGGCGGTCCGCAACACCGACCGGTCGTGGCCGGCTCTACTGGCCGAGGCGATGGGGGTGACGCCGTTTCGCTATCCGGTCTATCCCGGGCCGGATGGCTGCGCCGGCCTCCCCCTCAACATGGAGGAGTTGCTGCGCCACGCGGACACCATTACCAAGGGCCGGCCGCTACCGGCGCACGCGCTACGCCTGATAGTCACGCTGTACACCCAGGCGCGGGGGGTGCAACGCTACTGGGACTTCGGCCCGGGCCGGCTCCCCGTCGAGCAGGCGGAATTCAACCACAATCTCGCGATCTACGGCTGGGATGTCCGCGACGCACTCTCGAAGAACGTCGGCTGGTGCCAGGAACAGCTGGCCGAGCACCCCGCCCGCCGGTCCTGGAATCCGCGCAGACTCCTGGTCCAGAACGACGGGCCGATCGCTGCCCTGCGCGCCCTGGCCGGCCCCAGCGACCCGGGTACCACCCAGCTGACGGCGGCGCAGCAACTCGGTGCCGAGGGCGTCGGCACGCTCGTGGTCGCCCTCGGGGCTAACAACGCGCTGTCCAGCGTTCTGGGGCTGCGGCTGGTCTGGAGCGGAGACGACTTCGCCGACCTGAACGGGAAGAACGCCTACACGGTATGGCGCCCCGCCCACTTCCAGCAGGAGTACAACCAGCTCGTCACCGAAATCGAAAAGGTGGGAGCCCGGCATGTCGTGCTGGTCACCGTCCCCCACGTCACCGTCGCACCGCTCGCCCGCGGGGTCGGCTACAAGCCGGAAGGCTCGCGATACTTCGCCCGCTACACCTACGCCTGGATCAGCGACGACCAGTTCGACACTGCCGACCCCTGCCTGACCGGGACGCAGTGCCGGCAGATCGACAGCGCCATCGACATGTACAACCAAGTCATCATCGAGCACGTCAGGGCGCACCGGCAGGCCGGTGACGACTGGCGGGTCTTCGACCTGTGCGCCCTGCTGGACCGGCTCGCCTACCGCCGCTATCTCGACGACCCGACCACCCGGCCGAGTTGGTGGAACCGGTACGGCCCCTATCCGTTACCCCAGGCGCTCCGCGAGCTGCACCCCCGGCCCGACACCCGGTTCTTCCTCTCCGACGCCCGGGGCCGCACCCAGGGAGGTCTTATCGCGCTCGACGGCGTCCACCCCACCAGCATCGGCTACGGCATCATGGCCAGCGAAATGCTCGCGATCCTGGCCCGCGCGAACGTGCCCGGAGCCGTAGGCGCCACCATCGACTTTGCTGATCTCCTACGTCGGGACACCCTGGTCAGCAACCCGCCCGCCAGCCTCGGCGGCAACTTCCGCACCCTCGGCTGGCTACAGCACCAGCTTCAGCTGTTCGCCGCACTCACCGAACTCTGGTAAACACCGAATTCTGGTAAACCGAGCTCTGGTAGACCCAGCCCCTTTGTACTGGACCGCGAATGCTATTCAGCCGATCATCCCGCACGACCCTGCTGGTTATCGCTCTTCCCAGGGGGGTCCGCCGGCGAGTAGGGCGGCGCGCTGCCAGATGAGCAAATATTGACCCCCCCCCCCCGAAAAATTGCCGTTCTGGCGGGAACGCTGTGCGTCGTGGCGTCGGTAGCGCAATGTGGGGATGTCGAGCAGTATTCCGGTGGCGAGTGCGGAGCCGGCGATGAGGGTCGCGGTGTCCTCGACACCGCGCAGCGCCGCCCATCCCCCGACGACGAGGAGCAGGTTTCGGCGCCACATCACCCCGGCCGGATGCACGGGTGGCAGGGTGCGGTCGGGTAAGGCGGACGCCCACGCGACGGCCAGCGCACCGCGGGCCAGCGGCCCGGCGGGCACTGCCAGCGGCGCGGTGCGCAGGGTGCCGTCAGCGTGCAGGTCGCGGGCATGGCCGACCGCGTAGCCGGCCGCGGGATGGGCGGCGAGCGCGCCACTGAGGTCGGCGAGCGCGTCGGGTTCGAGCTCGTCGTCGGCGTCGAGGTTCTGGACCAGCGGCGCGGTGCACGCGCCGAGGGCGATGTTGCGGGCGACCTCTGGGCCTTCCTGGGTGCCGTGCGCGGCGATCCGGACCCGGCCATCGCCCGCCGCTCCGCAGGCGGTCAGCGCGTCGAGGACCTCGTCGGGCAACCCGTCGACCTGAACCCGCCACGTCCAGTGGGGATGGCTCTGCCGGTGCAGCGAATCCCACGCCGCGGGCAGGTAGCCCGCGTACTCGGCGTGTACCGCGGTGACCACATCGACCCGCATGTTTGCAGTATGTACCGATCCGCCCCGCATCCGTGTGGTACATATCCGGAGAAGATCCGACGGAGGGGGCACATGGACGTCGCATCGATCAATGCGCGGCTCGGTCAGGCAGCCTCAGCCGACTCCCGCGAGTTGGACCGGGTCTGCGAGGACGTCGCCGCCGAGCTGATCGACGCGAACATCGAACCCCCCTTCCGGGTCCCGTCGGCGGACTTCGTCACCGACCCCTACCAGCCACGCGCTCGAACTCCTCGACACGGCCTGGAGCGCCGTCCCCCGGTCCCGTGCCGTCGTCGACGTCTGCCTCAACGCCCTGGGAGCCGCCCCACCGTTCCCCGGCCAGGGCGAACAGCTACGCCAGCGCGCCACCGACGCCGTCGCGGAGTTCCCCGACGATCATCTTTTCCGGTTCCGCCTCGCGTGCGGTCAACGCAGGTGCGGCGACTACACCGAGGCGCTGGCCACCATCGACACCGCGCTGCGCCTGCTACCCGCGATCGGCACCCGGATCAGCCACCAACTCCTCCAGGAGCAGTACCTACGCGAACGCGACATCATCCAGAAAGGGCTGGAGCTCGCGGAATGGACCACCAGCCAGCAAACCCGCTGGCGCGACCAGGACACCGCCAACCGCGACCTCCGCCGGACCCTCCAGACCTCCGCCATCCGCGCCGTCGAACTCGTCACCGTCTTCACCGCCGCCATCGCCTTCGCCGTCGGCTCACTCCAGATCACCCTCACCGGGACCCTTACCTTCCGCGACCGGGCCCTCCTGCTCACCATCCTCGGCGCGGGACTCCTGCTCTTCGCGTCCCTCATCATCGCCGGCACCTGGATCATCACCGGCCGACACCAGCCCGACCCTGGCGCCCCACCGGACAGAACCAGCAGGCCCTGAGCCCCACGCGCGCCGTCGCGCCCCTCTCCACCTCCCCAGGTCCCGGAACTGGCTCCCAGGTCCCGGAACTGGCGAAGCACCTCGACGCCCGGGCCGAGGGGCCCGCTCCCGATGATCGGCTTGACCACGGGCCAGATCGACAGTCGACCGTGCTTCCAGGTCCGAAGCCAAGCCATCCGGGCTCGGCCCTGCCGGGCATGACGCGGCGACGCGGCGACGCGGTCAGGTACGGGCAGTCGGGTCCTGATAGCATTGGATATCGCCTGCAGGTTCAGCCCTTGGAGGTGCGGTCGATGTCCGACGTGCTCATTCGTGACGTACCCGATGACGTGCTGGCCGCCGTCGAGGCTCATGCCGCCAGGCTCGGCCTGTCTCGCAACGAGTACCTTCGCCGGCAACTCGCCCAGGACGCGGCGCGCTCGATAGCCCCGGTGACCCTGGACGACTTGCGCTGGTTCAGCGCCGCGTTTCGTGATCTCAGCGACCCCGAGGTCATGCGGCAGGCCTGGACGTGACCACCACGGCCGAGACGCAGCGTTGGCTTGTCGACAAGTCCGCCCTCGTCCGGCTGAGCGAGAGTCCCGATGCCGACCTGTGGCTGTCCCGTATCCAGCGAGGTCTGGTCCGTATCACGACGGTCACGATTCTGGAGGTCGGCTTTTCCGCGAGATCCGTCAACGATCTTCGTGTCAGGTTACGCCGGCCGCCGGCCTCGGCGATGCCCGTCGAGAACGTGACGCCTCGGATCGAGTCCAGGGCAGTGGAGGTTCAAGGGCTGCTCGCCGGCCTCGGGCACCATCGCGCGCCGTCCGTCCCCGATCTGATCATTGCTGCGACGGCCGAGCTGGCCGGGCTTGTGGTGCTGCATGTCGACAAGGACTTCGAGTTGATCGCCGTGGTCACCGGGCAGCCCACCGAGCGACTCCGCCTGTCGTAGCGGCCAGGAGGAGCCCGCCCACCCACGGGTAGCCGCCGCCGAACTTCGGCATCACTTCGGCACAGCCGACCGGAGTTCACCGGCGCGAGCCGGACGGCCCCAGGGGGACATCGAGGCTGAAACGCCTGGTAGGCAAGCGCTTCAGGCTGCTGATCGAAGTGTGCCCCCAACGGGAACTAACACAGAATAGTGCAGGTGTCAAGGGCCATTGAGAACGGCCCGGTGACGCCGTGCCGGCCGTATCCCCACGGCATCGGAACGGATGCGCGTGCGAACGGGGCTCCCGGCCGGCAGTGAGGTCGATTACCGACATCCCGGAGTCCTTCCACTGCCGCATCCCACGAGGTGCCACCGCGTGGCACCGCGTGGCACCGCTCGGATATCATACGTGTATGAGTGCACAGCCTGAGATCACCCAGCGTGACCTGCGCAGCAGGTCCAAGGAGATCATGGACGCGGTCCAGAGCGGCCAGGCGTTCACGGTCACTCGTGACGGACACCAGATCGGCGAACTGGTCCCCTTGCGGCGCCGCAGGCGGTTTGTGTCCCGCAGCGAGTTCGCGGCGATGTCCCGCAGCGCCCCCGGCATCTCCCTGGACGCCTTCCGCGCCGACCAGGACGCCACGGCAGAGCAGGAAGCGGACGACCCGTATGGCCGGTGACCACGCGCAGGGGCTGCTCGACACGAACATCATGATCCTGCGCAGATGGGTGGATCCCGAGGAGCTGCCCGCCGAAATGGCGATCACCGCCGTCACGCTGGCGGAGCTGTCCGCGGGCCCGCACGAGGTGCGCCGGCACGAGGAGCAGAACGAGTACGACGAGCACGCCGAACGGGCCCGGCGGCTGGATGTGCTGCAGCGCGCGGAGAACGAGTTCGACGCGATCCCGTTCGACGCGGAAGCCGCCCGTATCTATGGCCGGGTCTGCGCTGCCGTGATCAGCGCCTGCCGCAAGCCCCGACGGCGCGTGGCCGACCTGATGATCGCCGCTATCGCGATCGCCGAGGACCTACCGCTGTACACCACCAACCCCGACGACTTCACAGGGCTGGACGATCTCCTCACCGTCGTCCCCGTCACCCGCTCCAAGACCCCCGGCGACCGGTAAGCGCTCAGGACTGTCGTCGGGTGGGCCCGGACAGGCCACATCCGGGTGGATCTCACCGGCCGGCTGGCCGTTGCCCCTTCGGCGGTGGGCGCTGGTAGTCGCTGGGCAGTTTGATGTGAAGGGTGACGCGGTCACTGTCCGAATGGAGACGCACGGTGAGCTGGGTGATCTCGAACAGTCGCCACTGAAGTTCCTCCGGGGCCTGGCCCAGATGACACACTTGCATCCGGCCGCTGGCTCAACGGGGATCATTGCCGAGGTCTCCCCCGTGCAACCAAGGCGGCGAGGGCCTTGCACCGCGGTACATCAGGAATGAATGTCACATAATCTGACATTACGGACGGCATGATTGATAACTTGAAGAAGCAGTCGATCAATTTGCTGTCATCGCTGCCGCTCGGAGGCACCTCGGCTGGTTGCACAAAATAACCTATTAACTACTATCCGTGCCCCCAACGGGATTCGAACCCGTGCTACCGCCTTGAAAGGGCGACGTCCTGGGCCGCTAGACGATGGGGGCGCGGCGACGACCCTCAGCGAGGCTGCGCATCCGCCCAGCCGCGACGTCGATCGTCTGAAACACCGCAAGCATAGGGGATGGCCCGGTCGGACGACAAACCCTTCCCGGGCCATCCCGACCGCTCGGCATCCCCGTGGGAACGCTCCCCTGGCCGGCCAGCCGACCACCCGGCTGCCCGACGACTGCCCGGCCACCCGGCTGCCGCGTCACCGACCCTTCTCCAGGCGTGAACGGCCCGGCGGCGCCTCCTGCCCCGCGGGGCGGCCGGCCGCGGGCGCGATGGCGCGGCGCGGGTCGACCCATCGGTAGCGGGAACGGAAGAAGGCTCGGACCGGCCGCCCCCCGATCGCGATCGAGTGCTCGATCCGCGCCGGCCCGGCGGGATCGCCGCGATCATGGACCTCGGCGAGATCGAAACTCAGCGTGACCTCGTCGGCCCGGTCCCCGGGAGTGTTCGGATCATAGACACGGAGCGTGATCGACGTTCCGGCCTGGACATAGGCGTAAGCGAGCACCTGATGGTTCAGGCCGAGCAGCCGCGGATCGGAGGACCGCACCGTGATGATCCCGATCGGGGACAGCAACCCCTTCGTCCAGATCGAGCCGGATCCGTGGCCACTCGTCCGCCAGGCTCGTCCGCGCGGCCCCCGGCCGGACCCGGATCCCCCGGTTGGCGTCGGCGTCGGCACCCTGCATGAGCCGGTAGTAGCGGGCCACCCCCGCGGGATGTTGAAGCTCTCCAGCAGGCGGCGGACGAGGTACGCGTACAGCGGGGACCCGACGGCCGGCGCCACGACGTCAGGCGGCGGCCCGATTCCGGCCTCGAACAGATCACGCACAGCGTAGATCATCCCGCCGCACAGGCCCCGGCTGGCGTCGCCGAGGCCCAGCCGCCGAGTCGACCATGGCGCCGAAACGGCCAGCAACGGTTGCGGAGCGAAGCTGTTCGTGAACCGGAAGGCGCTGGTACTGGGCCGGAAACCGGGCACAGCCGACTTCCGCCCCCAGCCCTGGTCATCGGCGCCGCCCGACGTCACGGTGCCGGGCGGGTTACGGCGCCAGGCGGCGGTCCGACGATGATCAACCTCCGGGCAGCTCGGATCTCTGTCCAGCGATCTCTGTCCAGCCTCTCGGCTGTCCAGCGCCTCGGCTGTCCGTCCAGTGCCTCGGCCCAGCGCGACGAGACCGGCGGACAGCCGTAACAGCCGTCCGCCGGTTCCCCAGCAGGTCCACCCAGCGCCCTCCCGGTGCGGAGGTGGTCCTTGACGCGGGACGTCGGCGGGACAGGACCCCGACGCATGGGCTCACCCACATGCCGGACGACCCGACGCCTGGATCTATCTACCCCTCCATCAGCGGCCCGATGGTGATACTGCAGCCTCCGGCTGTCGTCCGATACGGGACGATCAACCGCTCTCGAGACCTTCGGCCCTATTCCGCGGGACTCACGACCGACACCCTCGCACTGTCAGCCGTGCGGCCCGCACCCGAGGAGAGGAGGGGGCTCGTGCAACGCGCCAGGTTGGCGCGAACCTAGATGTCACTTCCGATGCTCGGAACTCCCTTCAGCAGGGCACGCACCTCCGCCTCTCGGTACCGGCGGTGACCGCCCAGGGTCCGAATCGACGTCAGCTTTCCGGCCTTCGCCCACCGGGTCACGGTCTTCGGGTCCACCCGAAACATCGTGGCAACCTCGGCGGGCGTCAGCAGCGGCTCAGCGTCTGGCGTTCGTGTCGTCATTGCGTTGGCCTCCCGTCACAGAGCGTCGCTCCGTCCCATACAGATCGTGCATCCTTCGGGGGCATTTCGGACATGGCACGTCAGGACCATCTACTGACTAGTCACAGCTCGTCCGAAGCGGGCGGCAACTCTCAGTTAACAGAATGCGCTGATCAGCTCGCGGATTCCCGTGCCTGCAGGGGCCTCCACCTCATCAGGACTCGTTCGTAGGCTTCGACCGCTAGGTCTGTTCGCCCACGGCGTAACGCACTGACAGCCTCGACGATGTCCTCTACAGAGTTGTCGCGCCGAAGCATGTCATCGTCCAGCAGGTCAACTAGCCCGTCGTAGTCCAGTTCGACCCTGCTCTGTGGATGGAAGGACCCCAGCCAACGGGCCAGCTCGCCGACGCCCTCGACTCCCGGGGCGTCCGGAGAGCTCGCCCGCAGCGCCTCCACCGCCTCCACCGCCCGGCCCGCCCGCCGTCTGGCGAGGCTCATCGTGGTGCGGTAGATCATGGACCGCTCGGCGGTGTCCCCCGTGACCAGGGACCGTTCGGCCGGGTCGAAGAGCAGGAACCACGGCGGTGGCACCATCCAGGTACAGGTCTGCACGTGGACCTTGAGCGCGGGGCGGCGGGCCTTCCACCGGTCCAGCTCGACCTCGGCCGGCTCGATGATCCGCCGTGGCAGGAACGCCTCCGCGACGCGGTCGGGCATCAGGCCGCGGAACTCGAGCGCCGCCTGCCACACCCGCAGCTGGGTCGACCACGGACAGACGAACATCAGACCGTCGATCCACTGGACGAAGGCCGACTCGTCGGCGACGTCAAGGGTGGGACGGACGGTCGCGACCAGCGCCAGGACCCGCTCCCGGCGGGAACCGGCCCGGCGCGACGGCGGCCCCGCGGCGGCGTAACGCTGCCAGCGGCCACGTTCGGCCGCGGGAAAGGCAGCGAGCGGTTCGTACACCCGCAGATACGCCGCGGGGGAGACGACGGGCACCTCAGGACCCACGTACCGCGCGCGATCCGACCGACGACACCCACGCGGATGCCCTGGATCCTGGCATGCCTCGATCCTGGCACGTCCGCACACAAGCCGTCCGGCCTACCGGCGCCGTAGGGTTCGCCAGGACACGATCTGCGGGCCCTGGGCGCGGCGCGGGTGGTTCGGCCCGCGGCGCGGGATCAGGGCGGTGGGGGCCGCGTGCCCCACGGAGGCCCCAGGAGGCCCCGAGGAGAGAGGTGCGCCATGTCGTCCCTGTTCAGCGCCATTTGTGACCATGAGCAGGTGCTGTTGTGCTCGGACCGTCCCTCGGGTCTTCACGCGATCATCGCCGTCTACTCGACGGCGCTGGGGCCGTCGCTGGGCGGTACCCGCTTCCACCCCTACGCCGACGAGGAGGTCGCGTTGGCGGACGCCCTCGCCCTGTCCCGGGCGATGGCCTACAAGGCCGCCTGCGCCGGGCTGGACCTCGGCGGCGGCAAGGCCGTCATCATCGGTGATCCGGCCGTCGCGAAGTCGGAGCCGCTGCTGCGCGCCTTCGGCCGCCATGTCGCCTTACTGGGCGGCCGGTACATCACCGCTTGCGACGTCGGTACCTACGTGGCGGACATGGACATCATCGCCCGGGAAACCCGGTGGGTGACCGGACGGTCACCGGTGCACGGCGGTTCGGGCGACTCCGGCGTGCTGACCGCCTACGGAGTCTTCGAGGGCATGCGCGCCGCCGCCCGGCACCGGTGGGGAACACCGAGCCTGGCGGGGCGCCGCGTCGCGGTCTCGGGAGTCGGCAAGGTCGGGCGGCGGCTCGTCGGGCATCTCCTCGACAGCGGCGCCTCGGTGGTCGCGGGCGACGTGGACCCGGTGGCCCTGGCCCGGCTGCGGGTGGAGTTCCCGGCGGCCGAGACCGTGCCGGACCCGGACGACCTGCTCGACCTCGACGTCGACGTGTATGCCCCCTGCGCGCTGGGCGGAGCGCTGAGCGTGGAGACCGTCCGCCGGCTGCGAGCCGGCGTTGTCTGCGGCGGCGCCAACAACCAGCTCGCGCAGCCCGAGGCCGGGCGGCAGCTCGCCGACGCCGGAGTCCTGTACGCCCCCGACTTCGTGGTCAACGCCGGCGGCCTGATCCAGGTCGCGGACGAGATCGAGGGCTACTCGCCGGAGCGGGCCCGGGCCAGGGCCGCGCAGATCTTCGACACCACCTCGGAGGTGTTCCGCCTCGCCGAAGCCGAGGGGGTGACCCCGACCGAGGCCGCGGAGCGGCTCGCCGAACGCCGCATGACCGACGTGGGACGCCTGCGGGGGATCCTGCTGCCCTGATGCCGACCGGGGTGGGGCGAGGCACACCCCCGCCACCAGGAACGATCACCCGCCCGGCGGAGGCCTGAACGTCAACGGGGACAGGTGACGATGATCACATCTAGGCCCCGTCAAACGGGCCGCCGACGGCGGGGACGAGCAGATATCCCCGATCGAACCCACCGGACAAGCGGGTTCATACACCGTTTCCGATCGCGGGCACCTTGTCCGGGGACAGGCAACTGTCGGGTTGGCGTGCCGAGAAGCCTCCGGTCCCTGTAGTCTCGGGAAGCACGAGACAGTGAGAGCACCGGGGCGGGTCCCCGTCGTCATGTTCGAGGGGGTCGAGCCATGGGGCGCGGCCGAGCTAAGGCCAAGCAGACGAAAGTCGCCCGCGAGCTCAAGTACAACTCGCCCACTATGGATCTCGACCGATTGAAGGCGGATCTGGGCGCGGGCTCGACGCGCGAGAACAACAACGACGACTCGTACGTAGATGACGACTACGGATACGACGCCTACGCAGACGACGAGGACGATCGACGTTCCTCCCGCTGACAGCGTCGCTTCGGTAGTCGCTCATCGCGGCAGGCTCACCGCGGTGGTCGTCGCCGATGGTGGTCGTCCGGGCTCAGGCCCGGGCTCCCACCGCCATAACGTGCTGCCGTGATCCTGGCTGCGCTGCATGCTTCTTCGCCAGTTCACTCCTGATCAGCCCAGGCTGCCCGGACAGGTTGCCCAACCTGCCCGGGGGGTTGCCCTGCCTAGGGGGGTGTGCCCTGCCCGGGCGTGCTGCCCCCGGAGGGGCCGCCTCAGCGTGGATGCCGGCCGACGAGCCGAGCCCTGGCCGCACGGGCTGGCTCCGGAGCGCCCGCCGCGCCGACCTCCCCTACCACCCAGGCCGGCACGTCCCGCGCGGCGAGCCGCGCGAGAGCGTCGGCGACCGCGGTGGCCGGCAGGACCGCCACCATGCCGACTCCCTGGTTGAAGGTGGCTTCCATGTCCGCCTGGGTCACCCCGCCGCGCTCGGCGAGCAGACTGAAGATCGGGGGCACTGACCACGACGCCCGGTCCACCGTGGCCAGCAGGCCCGGCGGGATGACCCGGGCGAGGTTCGCCGCGAGACCGCCGCCGGTGATGTGGGCGAAGGCGTGCACCTCGACAGCCGCGGCCAGCGCCAGGCAGTCCCGGGCATAGATGCGGGTCGGAACCAGCAGGGACGCGCCCAGCGTGCCCCCCAGGGACGGGACGTATGACTCCAGATCCTCCCGCGCGGTCTCGGGAATCCCACCTGGCTGGCCAGAATCGACGGGACCGAACAAGATATGCCGTACGAGCGAGAAACCGTTGGAGTGGATGCCGGATGATGCCATCGCGACCACCACGTCCCCGGGCCGGACTCGCTCCGGCCCGAGCACGTCGTCGGCCTCCACGACCCCGACCCCCGTCGCGGCCAGGTCGTAGTCGTCGCTACCCATGAGCCCGGGGTGCTCGGCGGTCTCCCCGCCGACCAGCGCCGCCCCCGCCTGCTCGCAGCCGGTTGCGATGCCGGAGACGATCTCGGCCACGCGCGCGGGGACCAGGGAGCCGCACGCGATGTAGTCGAGCAGGAACAGCGGCTCCGCGCCGCACACCACGAGGTCGTCGACGACCATGGCGACCAGATCAATACCCACGGTGCCGTGCGTGTCCAGGGCCCGGGCAACGGCAATCTTGGTACCCACACCATCGGTCGACGAGGCGAGCAGCGGCCGGCGGTACCGCGCCGTGTCCAGCGCGAACAGGCCGGCGAATCCGCCGAGCGAACCGACGACCTCGGGCCGGGTGGCGCGCGCGACGTGACCACGCATCAGCTCGACGGCACGCTCGCCCGCAGCCACGTCGACCCCGGCCGCCCGATACGAGTTCAATCCACCGCTCATGCGGGCCTCACCCCGGCCGGCTGGGGCTCGGGCTCGGCGTCGTGGTTGGCCGGGGAGGGATCAGCACCGTTCATGCCCAGCGTCACGCCGTGCCGCAGCGCCTCGGCGATCATGTCCTCGGTGGTCTCCGCGCCGCCCGTCGCCTCCAGCCGATGCTTGCCCAGCTTGTCAGAATCGTTCAGCGGAACCGGGTACACGCCGTCGAAGCAGGCCCGGCAGAGCGTGCCGGCCGGTTGGCGGGAGGCCTCGATGAGGCCCTCCAACGAGACGTAGGCCAGCGAGTCGGCCCCGAGAGAGGTTCTGATCTCCTCGATGCCCGCCTCACTGGCGATCAGCTCGGCGCGGGTCGCGAAGTCGATGCCGTAGAAGCAGGGCCACCGTACCGGCGGCGAGGAGATCCGGATGTGGACCTCGGCCGCGCCGGCCTCCCGCAGCATGCGCACCAGCGCGCGCTGCGTGTTGCCGCGGACGATCGAGTCGTCCACCACGACGAGGCGACGCCCCTCGATCACGTCCCGCAGGGGGTTCAGCTTGAGCCGGATCCCGCGCTGCCGGATCGTCTGCGAGGGCTGGATGAAGGTGCGCCCGACATAGGAGTTCTTGACCAGGCCCTCGCCGAACGGGATGCCCGACTCCTCCGCGTAGCCGACCGCGGCGGGTACCCCGGACTGCGGCACGGGGATGACCAGGTCGGCCTCCACCGGCGCCTCGCGGGCCAACTGCCGGCCGACGTCGACCCGGGTGGCGTGCACGGAGCGTCCGGCGATCGACGTGTCCGGGCGGGCGAGATAGACGTACTCGAACAGGCAGCCGTGCGGATCGGGCCGGGCGAACGTGCGAGAACGCATCCCCTCGGCGTCGATAACGACCAGCTCACCGGGAACGATCTCCCGCACGAGAGTGGCGCCGACGATGTCGAGGGCAGCCGTCTCGCTGGCGACGATCCACGCGCCGTCGGGATGGCCGTCGAGCCGGCCGAGCACGAGCGGGTGGATCCCGTGCGCGTCCCGGGCGGCATACAGCGTCGAGGCGTCCGAGAAGACCAGCGAGAAGGCCCCGGTCAGGCGGGGCAGCACGTCCATCGCCGCGTCGACGAGGGTCGGGCCGGGATGGTCGGCGAGCATGGCGGTGATGAGGTCCGAGTCGGTGGTCGCCCGTAGACGGTCCCGCTCCGCGCCGAGCGTCCGCGCGAGCTCGACGATGTTGGTGAGGTTGCCGTTGTGCCCGAGCGCGATGGGGCCGCCGAAGCGGGCGGTGCGGTACGACGGCTGGGCATTCTCCCAGGTAGAAGAGCCCGTCGTCGAGTACCGGGTGTGGCCGACCGCCACATGGCCGCTCAGGCTGGACAGGGTGACCTCGTCGAAGACCTGAGCGACGAGCCCCAGTTCCTTGAAGACCACCACGGTCCGGCCGTCCCCGACCGCGATGCCGGCGGCCTCCTGACCGCGGTGCTGCAGCGCGTACAGGCCGTAGTAGGCCAGGTTCGCCACGTCCTCGCCGGGCGCCCACACCCCGAACACACCACAGGCGTCACGCGGCCCCGGCTCGTCGGAGAGGTCGGATTCCCATCCGGGGATGGCGCCGAAGCGGGGTGCGACGTCTGGCACCAGGACTCCTCGACAGGTCAGGGATACCGAAGAATGCGGACGATCTCGCGCGGGACCATGCGGGACTATAGAGGTGCCGGGCTCGTCCGCCGACGTGCCGAGACGCGCCGACCACTCCGACCACCGCCTCGCCCCGGCAGCTACCTCCCACCACGCTAGCAGTGAGGACGCGCATCGGCCGTTGTGCGCGCATGCCCCGGACGGACCAGATCGTCCCTGGTAGATCATCCGGCCCAGCCAACCCGCACCTACAGGAGGGGCAGGTAGGAACTGAGGTCGGCGCGCTCGCCGCTGGCCGCGACCCGGCCGTCGGCCACCGCCTCGGCCCACGGCAGGCGGCCCGCGCACAGCAGGACGAAGGCGACAGGTTCGGCCTCGACGACGTTCGGCGGTGTGCCCCGGGTATGGCGTGGACCCTCGACGATCTGCACGGCCGTGAACGGCGGCACCCGCAGTTCCACCGAGCGTCCGGGTGCCCGCTCGGCGAACATCTCCGCGAACACCTTCGTCGCCGCCTTGAGCGCCCCCCGGGCCGGCGTGACGCCTAGCTCGAGGCCGTGCACCACCGCCTCGACCGCTCGGGTGCGCAGGAACTCCGCCAGTCGCATCGGGCCGCCCGGCGTCGGGACCACCGCTTCCTGAGTCGCCGCGGCCATGGCGGCCACCGCGGCCGACACCTCGCCGGCCAGCCGGCCTCTGATCTCGGCCGGCCCACGGTTTGCCGCCAGCGAGCGGGCGGTGTCCGCGACGGCCTCCGCCCGGGTTCCGGCGCCCGTCAGGTAGCCGCTCGCGGTGACGAGATCCCTCGCCGTGACGAGATCCGTCGTGCGCCGGGATGCCGGGACCGCGGGGGCCAGGGCCTCGGTGAGCGCGGTCGCGGAGCGGGAGACGTGCAGGACGAGGTCGCCGACCATCCAGCCGGGCAGCGGACTCGGCGCCCCGAGAGTCCCGTCGGGCAGGACACTCACCGCATCGACGATCTGCTGCCACTGGTCCGCCAACGTCGCGGCCAGCTCGGTACCGGTCGCCAGGGGATCCTGGCGGCGTCCGCGGGGTGGCATCCCTCCATCCTGCCCGGCACCGCGTCCTGGCCGGGTATCCCATCCTGCCAGGTACCACCAGGTACCACCAGGTACCACCAGGTACCACCAGGTACAAACCGGTACGCGGTCGTATCCGGCCGTCCGTGCGCGCCGGTGTGCCGGACCCGACTCCCCGCCCTGCCGGGCGGGAAGACGAGTATGGACGGGTGCCAGTGACGATCCCGCGCGCTCCCGCCGACGAGTACGGAACCGCCGCGATCCGGCAGCGGGTTCTTGACGCCTGGGCCGCCTCCCCGGCCCGCTTCCGGGAAGACGCCAATGCCGAGGAGGACGCGGCTCTCGGTGCCTACCGCGACCGCCTCGTCGTCGAACTTGTGCAGAACGCGGTCGACGCCGCGCGTGAGGCCGGCGTCCCGGCCCGGGTGTACCTGCGGCTGCGCACCTCCGCTTCGGAGTCGGATGCACCGGACGTTCTAGCTGCCCCGGATGCTCCTGATGTTTCGAAGACCGGCGCCGGTCCCGGCGGCCTGTTAGAGATCGCCAACACGGGGGCACCGCTGAGCCCGGCGGGGGTGGAGGCGCTGTCGACCCTGCGTGCCTCGGCGAAACGGGACACCACGTCGGTAGGGCGGTTCGGCGCCGGATTCGCCGCGGTACTCGCGGTGAGCGACGATCCCTCGATCGTCTCCCGGTCCTGCCCGGGCGCGGGGGCGTCCGGAGTCACCTGGTCGAAGAGCAGGGTGATCGAGGCCGTGACGGCCGCGGGGGTGGGCGGCGGCGCCGGCACCACGGCGCCGGCGCCGGGCCTGCCCGAAGAACTGGCCCGGCGCGACGGGGCGGTACCCATCCTCCGGCTACCGTTCGATCTTCCCGCGCCGCCTGCACCGCCGGACGGGTACGACACCGTGGTCCGCCTCCCGCTGCGGGACGTCGCGGCGGCCACGGCGGCCCGGGATCTGCTGGCCGGGCTCGATCCGACCCTGCCGCTCGTCCTCGGCGGTCCCAGCGAGATCGTGGTCGACGTCAACGGGACCGTTCGAACGATCACCTGTCGATGGATCCGCGGGGGCGGCTCATCCCAGCCCGCGTCGAGCGCGACGTCGACGCGTGTGGAGATCGCCGAGCTCGACGGCGATCTCGACGGCGAGCGCTGGCGCGGCATCGCCCGTAGCGGCATGATCCCGGCCAGCCTGCTGGCCGACCGCCCGGTAGAGGAGCGCGGCCGGAACCGCTTCACCGCCCGGGTCATGGTCCGCGACGGCGGATGGCCCGAGGGCGTCGCCCGGGTCGTGCGGGCACCTCAGCCGACGGACGAACCGATCTCGCTGCCGATCCTGGCGAGCGTCGAGCTGCCACTGGATCCCTCGCGTCGACACACGGTATCGGGTCCGTTACAGGACTGGCTCACCGATCAGCTGAGCGCAGCCACCGTGGCGCTGGCCGAATACCTGGGCGCCGGCAGGGATCCAGATGCCGGCAGAGATCCAGACGAGACGCCTGGCGACCCGCTGGCCGCGCTGGCCCTCGTGCCGACGGGGCTGCCGGTGGGCGAGATCGACGGCAGGCTACGGGACGCGCTGACCCGACTTCTCCCGGACGCGGCGCTACTGCCCGGCGGTCTGCGTGGCCGGGACTGTTCCGTCTGCGATCTCGGCCCCGCGACCGATGCGGTCACCGAGCTGCTGCGCTCCTCCTGGACCGGGGCCGACCTGGCCGAGGCCTGGACCGGGACCGACCCGGCCGAGATCGCCGGCACGGACGGGGCGGGTCCGGATGGTGACGACACCGTCGCGGCGAAGGTCGCGGCGAAGGTCGCTGGGAAGGTTCCCGGCCTGCTCCCGGCGGCCTATGCTGCCCGCCGGTGGCGTACCGCACTCTCCACCCTGGGCGTTCGACGGGTGGACAGCGCCGCCCTGGTCGAGCTGCTCTCCGGGGTGTCCCGCCCGCCACACTGGTGGGGACGTCTCTATCCGCTCCTGGTCGGGGCGCCGGACCGGGACGCGCTCGGCGCGCTTCCAGTACCGGTCGCGGAGGTTCCCGCGCCCTGGGAGGGCACCGAGCCGAGCGGCGCAGCCGGGTCCAGCGCCTTGCGGACGCGGATGGTCACCGGTCCGCGTGGGACCCTGCTGCCCACCGCCGACCTCGACATCGTCGCGCTGGCCCGATCGGGGCTGCCGCTGCGGGTCGTACATCCCGACGCCTGCGCCCAGGACGCGGCGCGGGATGCCCTGCGCACCCTCGGCGCGCTTGAGGGCACTCCGGCGGGTGTCCTACGGGATGCGGCGGTACGCGAGGCGGTCCTGGACGCCGATCCGGAGGACGATCCCGATGATCTCATTGCCCTGGCGAACGCGGTGCTGGCGCTGGCCCGGGACGCGAGCGAGGAGTCCACGGCCGACCTGAGCTGGCTCGACGAGCTGCTGCTGCCGGACGGCGACGGTGGCTTCACCCCGGCCGGCGAGCTGCTGATCCAGGGAGGCCCCCTGGATCGGGTGCTCGCCGAGGACGCACCCTTCGGCACCCTGAGCGCCGAGGTCGCGCGGGCCTGGCCCGCCGAGGTGCTGGCGAAGGTCGGTGTGCTGCATACCTTCGGGGTGTTGCACGCCCACGACCTGCCGTTGGATCCCGACGAGCAGATCCTGCTCGACCTCGACGACAGCGATACCTGGGTTGACGACGTCACGGCGGACGACCACGGTGCGCCGGGCGGCTCGGCGAACCTGCGTCGTCCGCCTCCCGGCGGGCCACCGGCACCCGCCATGATCGGGGTGTTCGCGGCGGTACGCGACCTCGAACTCGTCGACCGGGCCGCCTGGCCCGAGGCGCTCGCCGAGCTCGCCCGATCACCGTTGCGGGACGTCGTGTTCGCCCCCGAGCCGTCCTATACGCGCTGGTGGCTGGCGCGACACGCGGTGCTGCCCGTCGGTGGCGACGGCCGGGCGCCCCACTCCGCGGAACACCCGGCGGAGCGCTCCGCGGAACACCTGGCGCACCGGGACGGCAGGGTTCTGCCTCCGGGCGAGCTCGTCCTACCCGACGCGGACCCCCTGCTCACCGGGCTGTTCGCGCCGGCGGCACCGCTCCCGGGGGTCGACGACGAGTTCCTGCGCCACCTCGGCTGCCGGCTGACGCTGGAGGACGTCCTCGGCGACCTGGGCGCGGTGATGGACCTGCTCGACCGGCTGGGCGACGCCGACCGGGACGTACCGTGGCCCGCGGCTCGCACGCTGTACATCGCCGCGGTCGACGCGGTGGCCCGGGTCCTGACGGCGCCGGACGGTTCCGCCCACGACGGGCGGTTCGACCCGCCGCTGACCGTCCGCACCCCGGACGGCGTCCGGGCCTGCGCCGACGTCGTGGTGGTGGACGCACCGGACATGCTGGGGCTGCTCGGCGCGGACCGCTTCGGGCTGCGTCTCCCGCTGGACCGGGCGGCCGAGGTGGCCCACGTCCTCGGCGTGCGCCTCGCCGCCGAGGCGGGCACCTGCGAGATCGTCTCGGCGGGCCCCGGCGAGGCCCGGCAGGCACCGGACGGCACACCGTACCGGGTTCACGACCCGCTGCTGGTCGAGGATCTCGCCGGCCGGCCGACCCGGGTGCCCTGGCGGGTACTCGGCGGGATCGGCGGCGAGATCCACGTGGATGCCGAGGCCGGCTCGGACGCGCTCGCGCGGGCCCTGGCCTGGCGCGGCGGGCAGTGGGACCGGCGGCATGCGCTGGCCGCGGCGCTGCGCGACCCTGACGGTACCGCCTTCCGAGCCGCGGAGGACGACCTCGACGAGACCTGAGCCGCGCCGGTGGGTTCCGGTCGCTGGACTATCGATCCGTGTGGTCGGGGGTTCCCCGCGCCCGCAGCCGGTTGCGGCGGCGGATCACGATCCACAGGCCGGCGAGCCCGAGGACGAAGCCGCAGATCGCCGTCGCGAACCACCAGAGCCGGCCGTCGTCCCGCAGGTCGTCGAGGAAGAACGCCAGGACCAGCGCGGCAATGGCCCACAGCACGGTTCCCACCGCGACGGAGGCGACCCCGTCGTAGGGCAACGGTTCGGGCGTGGGCGGGCGGGTTGTCGCGGCGGCGGGCTCGCCGTCCCCCGGGACGGGCGGGACCTCGGGGGCGTGCGCACCACCCGTGGAATCGCTGCTTGCTGACACGCTCATCCCGGTCGACGCTACCCTCTTGGCTCGCGGGCCAAGGTGCTGGTCAGGAGTCGTCCACCGGTTCGACGAGCCACTCGTCGAACCGGCGTCTCGTCACGTCGCTCAGCAGGGCGATGTCGGAGCGGAACCCGTCCCGCAGCCGGGCCCCGATCGCCGGATCCAGCCGGGGGGCCGGGAAAGCCAGCACGGACGGGAGCGCCGGCACGGACGTCCCGGGTAGTCCGGGTCGGCCTCGGCGCTCGACCCCCAGCAAACCGTGGGCTCGTCGGATGACGGCGGCGGGATCCCCGATCAGATCGCGGTGCGCCGTCAGGAGTACCTGCTCGCGGGGGAACAGCGTGAACAGCCGCTGCAGCTGCGTACCGTACCTGCCCAGAGCCAGGTAGCGCCACGGCCAGGGCCAGCCCGCGGCCGTCCGGGCGGCCTCGGCAGCCACGGCACGTCCGAAATCGTCGAGGTCCTCAAGACCGGCCAGCCGCATCCGGACCCAGTTCGCGTAGGCCCGCTCCACCGGATCGCGAAGAACGACGATGAGCTTCGCGTAGGGAAGCAGTTCGTGAATATGCCGCAACGCCGTAAAGTCGGCGAGATAATACGGGGTGCTCTCGCCGCGCACCGCGCCCGCCGGAGCCGCGTCGAACAGCGCCTCGTAGTCGGATCGCCGACGGACAAGTGATCGCTCGCCCGGCCCGGCGCAAGCCACACAGCCCGGAAGGCCGGCACTCCTGCCGGCCTCGTCCCAAGCGGAACAGACGACGCCGGCCCGGCCGGCCGTGGTGACATCGAGCCCGCTTTCCGGCATGCGCCCGGCCAGGAAGTACCCCGGTTGCGGGATCTCGGACATGAAGATGGATCGATGGCGGCCGAGTTCCTCGTGCAAGACCTCCGTACCCGCGTCGGGAGCACCGATCACGAAGAAATCAGGCAGAGCCACGGCATCTCCTGTTCCCGACGTCCCCGGCCGCGGTTCCTGGAACAGGCCCGTGAGTATATTCACGATTTTCCATCGGGAAGATTGACATCCCGGGACCTCCACGGCCTGCGCCATGCACCACAGATCCAACCGAAAGACCAAGAAGTGAGATAAGTCATACTTTTCAATGCTTGGCGACCGCCAAAGCAGTGTGCTTCCGTTGCTCTTGTGTTGAAGCGGCTGATCCTGGTCACCCGGGGCCACATTGATCTGCTCCGCGTTGCCTCGGCCGCCTGTCCGGCGGCCTGACGGGCAGCCGCCTGTCTCCCGCACGGCGCTTCACGAAGCGTCAGCCGATCCGGACGCTTTACTAGGACACACCACCGCCTGTCGACCGACGTTGCCTCGTCTCGCGTGAACCGGCGAGTATCGCCAGGAAAGCCCCACCGGGCAGCGTCATCGCTGGTAGCTGCATATGCCGACCTCCCCCGAACAGCATCGGCCCCGCCCTCCCCCGCCGCCGACGGTGAGAGGCACCGCCACCATCTTCGCGCCACCGCGCCGCGTACCCGGCGGACCCACCGTCCAGAACACCCACCGTCCAGAACGCTGACACGTCGACGGCATCTCGCCGCCCGCCCGATCTTCGGTGACCGAGAGAAACCTGACCGAAAGGCCAGCAATGCCCCCACAGACGACCGTCCTCCCGTACCGGACGCCCCGCACCGCGCCCGCCCGTGCGGCGTCCGTCCCGGCGGCGTCCCTTCCACGACCGTCCCTGCCGAGACCATCCCTGCCCGCGACGGCGCCTGCACACACGCCCGGCGCCGGCCTCCGGACCGGCCAGTGGGAGATCGCGGCGCCGCCCCGGCGCGGGGTGTGGGTCGACCGCACCGCCTGGCTCGCCACCGTTGACGGCCGGGCCCTGCAGCTGACCTACCTGGAGTTCGAGGTACTGGACTTCTTCGTCCGCCATCCCGGGCAGGCGTACAGTCGGGAGGCACTGCTCTGCTCGGTCTGGGGCCATCAGGTCGACGACGAGTCGGCTCCCGATATCCGCACGGTGGATGTCCTGGTGACGCGGCTGCGACGCAAGCTCGGCCCGGAGCACCGGGATCGCATCGAGACCATCCGCCGCGTGGGCTATCGCTACCGCCCGGCGGATCCCTCGACCGACGGTTGACCGCCGACGAGGTCCCAGACCGTCTCCGCCCGGTAGGTGGGGGATGATCCGGACTCGCCGCCGCCCGAGCTGCTCATCAGGATGAGACGCTCGACGCTCCAGGGCAGCGGTGGGACATCGGCACGCAACAGCTCGACGAGCGGTTGCAGTGCCCGCCCGCGCCCGTTCGGCACCCGGGCGAACGTCAGATGTGCGCGCAGCGGACGGGTGTCCCGGCCGGCCGCCCCGGCACGCTCGGCGGCCCGCCGGACCCCCACTGCCAGCGCCGTCAGGCGTGGGCTGGCTCGCGAGCCTGCCACGTCACCGGCGGCTGCGGCTGCGGCAATGCAGTCGACGGATGCGTCCGCGGTCACCGGCGGTGGCTGCCGCACCGCGGTCCACAGCACCCGGTCGCCGAACGGTCCGCCACCGACCGTCTCGACGGCGAACGGGCCGTGCCAGCGTGCCACCCGCGCCAGTCTCGCGTCGAGCTCGGCGCGCCGGTCGTCCGGCACTGGCCCGAGGAAGGCGAACGTGACGTGCCACTGGTCCGGCGTGGGCCAGCGCAGATCCGCCGCCGCGGCGCGCGTCCTGTGCACGGCCGCGAGCAGCGCCTCGGCGACCTCGGGGGGTGGGACGGCCGCCACGAACAGTCTGGTCGCCAGCTCAACCTCCCTGGAACGACAACCTCCCTGGAATGACAGGCTCCCTCTCCCTGGGACGACAGTCTCCCTGGGACGAGACGAACAGTGCGACACGGACCTGCTCCGGGCTCGGATGGCGAGCGCTCGGCCTCCGGTAGATTCTCGGCGACAATCGGGCTGACCGGCGACCCTCGCCACCAGACGGGGAGCACTATCAATGCTGTGACGACGCTCCCCGATCTGGTGCCGCCGCGCGATCCCGCCCTTTCTCAGGCATGGCGGGAGCTGCGGCGCGTCGTGCGCCGGCGGCAGCCGGACCTGCCCCTCGCGATGGCCCTGGTCACCGATGGCTCGGACAGCACCACCGCCGAGGTGCTGCGCGACGCCGGGGTCGACGTCGTCGGTCTCCTCGCCCCGGAACCGCTGGAGTCCCTGGCCTGGGCCGCCGAGGCAGGTGTCCGACGGGCGTACGCAGATCTGCTCACCCTGCTCTCGGACGACATCGAGGCGGTCTGCGTGGAGATGCCGCCGCCCGCGTCCGACATCGTCGCCCGGCAAGCGGCCGAGATCGGCCTGCACGTGCTCCTGGCCGGGCCGGCGATCGTCGAGGCCGAGGCCCTGCGCGCGGTCGCCGACCTCGCCGAGGAGGGCGATCTCGCCCACGTGGTCGCGCTCGACGGGCGGGCCTGGCCTGCCGCCACCCACGTCGCGGCGACCGTTCCCTCCCTGGGCCGGCTCACCCAGATGACCGTGGTGGGCGCGCCGGACGGGCCCGCCGGGCGGGTCGAGATCATCGATCTGGCGACGCGCTGGTGCGGCGAGATCCTCGCGGTCTGCGCCGATCCGGCCGCGATGCCCGCCCCGGCGCTCACCCCGGACGCACCGGTGACGCTGGCCCTGCTGGCGGCGAGCGGCGCGACGGTTCTGATCAACGAGCAGATGGGCGGGGACCTCGGCACCGCCACCCTCACGGTGTGCGGCGACTCCGGACGCATCGTCGTCCAGGGCCGTCTGGTCCGCCGCCAGGACGGCAGCGGCATCCGGGATCTGATGATGCCGACCGTGCCGACCTCCCGGCCGGGGCTGGTGGAGGCCACCTACGACGTGGTGCGCGCCACCGAACTCGACGACGCCCGGCTGGTCCGCGGCGCCACCTTCCACGACCTGCTCACTGCGAACCATCTGATGGCCGCCGCGCAGACCTCCCATCAGCGGGGCGGTTGGGTGGAGCTCTGAATGGCGCTTGGAACGATGCTCGGATCGGCGGGCGGCCTACGAGCCGGCAAGCGCGTCCAGGATCGGTGCGGCGCGGTTCAGCGCGGCGATCTCCTCGAGTGAGAGCTCGGCCAGCCGATCGGTCAGCCATTCGTCCCGGCGCCGACGGTCGTCCTCGAGCAGGGCTCGACCCGCCTCGGTCACCTCAGCGATCACTTGACGGCCGTCGGTGGGGTGCGGCCGGCGCTCGACGAGCCCGGTGACGGCCAGATGCGCGATCACCCGGGTCATCGACGGCGGCTGGACGCGCTCGTGGACGGCGATCTCCCCAAGCGTCATAGGGCCATGCCGTTCCAGTGTAGCAAGCGCGGAAGTCTGCGTGGGGGTGAACCGGCTCGACCGCTCCTGGCGCATGCGCCGAGAAAGCCGCATCACCGACAGGCGCAGCGCGGACGCGAGTTCGGCCTCACGTGCCGTCTCGGTCTCCATCTCACGACGGTACTCGTTAGCGACACTCAGAAACGAATGACATTCTGGTGAACCGCCGAAAACAGCAGGAGGCGGGCCGGCTACCCCCCAGCGGCAGCCGACCCACCACCACAGGAGGCCTCTCGCGATCTCCGGCCCCCGAAGGCTCGGCCCCCGAAGGTCCGGTCCCCGAGGGACACCGACCCGTTTCTCCCAGCCTCCACCTTCGATGCCACCGCTGGCTTCGGGGGCAGCTCCAGAGTTCTTCGGGGGGTTGCCGCCAGGAGAGTAGGGGGGAACCCTCGAAACCCCCGGTCGTCATGTGCGACGCTTGTTCGGTGAGATTCCGGCTACATATGGTGGATTGAGGTGCCTCATCCGCGTGTACCCCGCCGACTGGCCGCCTGCGCCGCCCGCCACCGCTCATGGTGCTTCAGCATCGGGGGTATAGCCACCACGGCCGGAACGGTCGCCTGCCAGTGGCCGGCATTCTCCGACAACCCGGTGGCGGCGGGCATCAACGTCTCGGTGGCGCTCGCCTTCGTCCTCACCGGAGTGCTGCTGAACGGCGAGGACGCGTTGGGCAGCGCCACCGGAGCCATGATCTTCAGTGGTCTGCTGTGGGCACTGACCTGGACCGTGGCATGGGACAAGGGTCCGTCGGCTTTCATCTCCACGTTCGCCTACACGCATTTCTGGGTCTGTCTCGGCTGGGGCGCGCTGCGATATCCGGTCGGGCGATTGCAGAGCAACCGCGAGCGCGCCCTGCTGGCAAGCGCCGTCCTCGTCATCCCGGTGGCGAACCTGGGACTGGTCGGCATCTCCGACCCGACCTGGCTCGGATATTCCCGAAATGTCTGGTGGTATGGCTCGCCGATCGACCGGGATGTCTTCGAGGAGATCATCTGGGTCCTCAACAGCCTGACCCTCGTGCTGGCCGCGGCCTTTTTTGGGTTGTCCGCGCGCGGCTGCGCCGCTACTCCGCGCTCGACCGCCGGATCTTCGGACCGGTCGCCATCGCACTGCTGGTCGCGTTCACCCTCGTCGCCACGGTCAACATCTTCGTTTACAACCCCAGCGGAGCCTACGTCCCGCCGGCCTTCATCCTCATCGCGCTCGCGCTGCTGACCATCCCCCTGTCCTTCGCCGCGGCGGGCGTACGCCGCCAGCTCGCCCGCGCCCGCATCGCACAGCTCCTGGCGACGCTGCCGATGCCGCCGACGGTCCCGGCCGTACGAGACATCCTGCGTACGGCTCTGCACGACGACTCCGCCGGGCTCTTCCTGTGGATGCCGCAGGAGCGGCGGCACGTCGACGCCGAAGGCGCAACGGCCACCCCGCCCCGTCCCGGAGCCAGCCGGCTGCTCGTGCCGGTGACGACCTCGTCGGGCGCGCCACTGGCGCTGATCTCCGCCGCCGCCGCCCAGGAGCGCAACCGCGACCTGGTCACGGTCGCACTGCAGGCCAGCGCCATGGCGCTGGAGAACGCCCGGCTGCACGCCGCCGTGGCCGCGCAGCTGGACGCCGTGCGCGCCTCCCGGGCCCGCATCGTGGAGGTCGGCCTGATCGAACGGCGCCGCCTCGAGCGCGATCTGCACGACGGCGTCCAGCAACGGCTGCTGGCCCTCGCCACCAGGCTGGGACTCGCCCGGACAAAGACCTCCGACCCCGATACGATCTCTGCCATCGAAGCCGCTCGCGAGGATCTGCATCATGCTCTCCAGGACCTGCGCAGTCTGGCCCGGGGAATCCACCCGGCCATGCTGAGTCAGGGTGGGCTGCTCCCAGCCCTGGAGGTGGTGGTCGAGCCCCTCCCCGTCAAGGTCGAGTTCGACATCCCGACCGTCCGGTTCGAGCCGATCCTGGAGGCCGGCGCCTACTACACGATCTGCGAGGCGCTGACGAACACGGTCAAACACGCCGGGGCGGCCCAGGTCCGGGTGACGGTCCGGTGCGTGGACGACGGCATCCTGATCGAGGTCACCGATGACGGTAAGGGCGGTGCCGTCGTGGTCGAGGGTGGCGGGCTCGCGGGTCTCGCGGACCGGGTACGTGCGCTCGGCGGCGACCTGAGCATCCTCAGCCCGTCCGGCGGCGGCACCCGACTGACGGCGAGCATCCCGTGCGGGTAGCCGTCGCGGATGACTCAGTACTGTTCCGCGAGGGGCTGGCCATGCTGCTGGCTGCCGCGGGAGTCGAGGTCGTCGCGCAGGCCGGGACCGCGGACGAGATCATCGACCAGCTCGCCTGCGGCCGGCCCGACGCCGTCATCCTGGACATCCGGATGCCTCCGACGTTCACCGACGAAGGGCTGCTAGCGGCCGAGGCGATACGTGCGGCCCATCCCGCGATGGGCGTCTTGGTGCTGTCCACGTACGCCGAGACGCCATACGCGCTGCGGCTGCTGGGTGACGGGGGCGGCGGCATCGGATATCTGCTCAAGGACCGGGTGGACGACATCACCGCGCTGCACGACGCGTTACGCAGGGTGGTCAGCGGTCGGCTCGTCGTCGACGAGGAGATCATCGCCGGCCTGTTGACCCATCGCCGGCGGGCCGGCGAACTGGAACGCCTCACCGCCAGGGAGCGGGCCGTGCTCCGGCACATGGCCGAGGGGCGATCGAACCAGGGCATCGGCGCCAAGCTCCATCTGGCGCCGAAGACCGTCGAGAACCACGTAGCCAACGTCTTCACGAAGCTACGGATGCCGGCCTCCGCGGACGACAACCGTCGGGTACTGGCCGTGCTGGCCTGGCTCCGAGCCACCGGTGGCGAGGCCGGCGGCGAGGACCACTCCTCGCTCTCCGAGTAGCGGTCCACCCGGTTGGGCGAGCCGCAGTGACCATCGAAGCGTGATTCCACCCCCGAGCGCAGCCACGGAAGACTCTGTCCCACCGGGGTGGCGCAGCCCACGTGGGACGGAGCCCCCCGATCACGGGCATGTGCAGGCACGAACGGCCAAACTTGGGAACAACCATGTGAGCCAGCGAACCGGCGTGAGCGCTCCGTACCCGGACGCGCGCCCCGACTTGGGCCAGTGCCGTCATTGCGGCACCGCCACAGCGAGAGGAGCCCGGCGTGTCCGAGCAGGTCAGCACACTGACCGTCACCGACAGCCGCACCGGAAAAACATATGAGATACCGGTTACGGACGGCACGGTACGTGCGAGTGCGTTTCGCTCGATCAAAACGAGCGACGACGACTTCGGGCTGATGACGTACGACCCCGCCTTCACGAACACGGCGAGCTGTAGAAGTGCGATCACCTACATCGACGGTGACGCCGGCATCCTGCGCTACCGCGGCTATCCGATCCAGGAGCTGGCGGAGAAGAGCAGCTTCCTCGAGGTCGCCTACCTGCTCCTCGCCGGCGAGCTTCCCTCCGCCGAGGAGCTGTCGACCTGGGAAGACGAGATCACCCATCACACCCTGGTCCACGAGTCGATCAAGAAGTTCATCGACGGCTTCCACCACGACGCGCACCCGATGGGCATGCTAGTCTCCACGGTGGGTGCGCTGTCGACCTTCTACCCGGACGCCAAGACGATCGACGACCCGGGGCTGCGCCGGCTGCAGATCGTCCGCCTGATCGCCAAGATCACGACATTGGCAGCGTTCTCCTACCGGCACTCGGTCGGTTTCCCGTACGTCTACCCGGACAATGACCTGTCCTACGCCGGCAACTTCCTCAACATGATGTGGAAGGCCACCGAGCTCAAGTACGAGCCGGACCCCAACCTGGAGCACGCCCTCGACGTGCTGTTCATCCTGCACGCCGACCACGAGCAGAACTGCTCGGCCAACGCGATGCGCGCGGTCGGCAGCTCGCAGGCGGACCCGTTCTCGGCGGCCGCCGCCGCGATCTCCGCGCTCTACGGTCCGCTGCACGGTGGCGCCAACGAGCAGGTGCTGCGGATGCTCTCGGAGATCGGGTCGGTCGAGAACATCCCCGCCTTCATCGCCCAGGTGAAGGAGGGCAAGAAAAAGCTGATGGGCTTCGGCCACCGGGTCTACAAGAACTACGACCCGCGGGCCCGGGTGATCCGTCAGGTCGCCGACGAGGTTTTCAAGGTCACCGGCACGAACCCGTTCCTCGACCTGGCCATGGAGCTGGAGCGGATCGCGCTGGAGGACGAGTACTTCGTCGCGCGCAAGCTCTACCCGAACGTCGACTTCTACACCGGCATCATCTACCAGGCGATGGGCTTCCCGGTGGAGATGTTCCCGGTGCTGTTCGCCATCGGCCGGATGCCGGGATGGCTGGCACAGTGGGAAGAGGGCCTGCTCGACCCCGAGCAGAAGATCGCCCGACCGCGCCAGCTGTACATCGGCTACGACCAGCGGCCATATGTCCCGATCGACGACCGTAGCGGGGTCGTGGACAGCGGGACCGACCCGATCGCGGCCCAGGCGGCCCAGGCGGCACCGGAGCGCCCGCTGCGCTGACCGGCCGTAGCCCCCACCGGGGCCGCGGTGTCTCCCGCGGCCCCGGCCCTTGTGGTTGCCGGCGGCTCCCGCCGGTTCCCGGCGCCTACAGGTGCTCGACCACGTAGTCGATGCTCGCGGTGAGCGCCTCGACGTCGGCCGGCTCGACCGCCGGGAAGCAGGCCACCCGCAGCTGGTTGCGGCCGAGCTTGCGGTAGGGCTCGACGTCGACGACACCGTTTGCGCGCAGCACCTTGGCCACGGCGGCGGCGTCCACCCCCTCGAAGTCGACCGTCACGACGACCTGCGAACGCGCGGCCGGGTCGGCGACGAACGGTGTCGCGTAGGAAGTCTTCTCGGCCCAGGTGTAGAGGATGGACGACGATTCCGCGGTCCTCCGCACGCACCAGTCCAGCCCGCCCTGGGCGAGCATCCACTCGATCTGGTCGGCGAACAGGAACAGCGTCGCGACCGCCGGGGTGTTGTAGGTCTGGTCCTTGGAGCTGTTGTCCCGGGCCGTGGCGAGATCGAGGAACGGCGGGATCCACCGGTCCGTTGCGGCGATCTCGGCGAGCCGGTCGATCGCCGCCGGGGACACGAGCGCCGTCCACAGGCCGCCGTCGGAGGCAAAGCTCTTCTGCGGCGCGAAGTAGTAGACGTCCACCTCGCGCACATCGACCGGCAGCCCGCCGGCTCCCGAGGTGGCGTCGACTAGGTGCAGGGCGCCGTCGTCCGCACCCACCGGCAGGCGGACCGGACGGGCGACACCGGTCGAGGTCTCGTTGTGCGGGGTGGCGTAGACGTCGATGCCCGCCTCCGGCGCCCAGTCCGGATGCGTACCGGGCGGCGAGGAGATCACCGACGGCGCGGCCAGGAACGGCGCGCCCTTCGTCGTGTCGGCGAACTTGCCCCCGAACTCGCCGAAGACGAGGTGCTGGGAGCGGGTCCGGACGAGGTTGAAGGCGGCCGCGTCCCAGAAGGCGGTGGCACCGCCGATCCCGAGCACGACCTCGTAGCCCTCGGGCAGGGAGAACAGCTCGGACAGGCCTGCCCGCACCCGGCCGACCAGGCTCTTGACCGGCTTCTGCCGGTGCGAGGTGCCGAGGTAGGTCGCCCCGCTCGCGGCGAGGGCCTCGACCGCCTCAGGACGGATCTTCGACGGGCCACAGCCGAACCGGCCGTCCCGGGGACGCAGCCGGTCGGGCAGCACGATCGCGGGAGCGTCAGCCACGGCTGACCCCCGGCAGGACGTCACCGAGCGGGCGCGGAGCGGGGCCTACGTACCGCGCGGACGGGCGGATCAGCCGCCCGGTGCGTTGTTGTTCCAGGATGTGGGCACTCCAGCCGGCGGTGCGGGCACAGGTGAACATGGACGTGAACATATGGGCCGGCACCTCGGCGAAGTCCAGCACCACCGCCGACCAGAACTCGACGTTGGTCCGCAGCGGGCGATCCGGGAACCGGTTGGCCAGCTCCTCGATCGCGGCGGCCTCCAACGCCTCCGCCACCTCGTAGCGGGTCGAGCCCAGGTCACGAGCGGTCCGGCGCAGCACCCGGGCCCGCGGGTCCTCGGCGCGGTACACCCGGTGCCCGAAGCCCATCAGGCGCTCCTTACGGTCCAGGGCGCGGCGGACGTAGCCGAGGGGGTCGCCGGTGCGCTCGACCTCGTCGAGCATCGCGAGCACCCGGGACGGAGCACCGCCGTGCAGCGGACCGGACAGCGCACCGACGGCGGCCGACAGCGCCGCCGAGGCGTCCGCGCCGGTCGAGGCGACCACCCGGGCGGTGAACGTCGAGGCGTTCATGCCGTGCTCGGCGGCCGAGACCCAGTAGGCGTCCACGGCCTGGACGTGCCTGGGATCCGGCTCACCACGCCAACGGATCATGAACCGCTCGGTTATCGTCCGGGCCCGGTCAACTTCCTTCTGCGGCACCGCCGGCTGACCGAGGCCCCGCGCGGACTGGGCGACGAACGACAACGCCACGACCGACGCCCGGGCAAGATCGTCCCGCACCTGCTCCGGGGTGATGTCGATCAGCTGGCCCAGGCCCCAGTAGGGCGCGAGCATCGCGAGCGCGCTCTGCACGTCCACCCGGATGTCACCAGAGTGCACCGGGACCGGAAAGGGCTCGGCCGGCGGCAGTCCGGGCTCGAACGCCCCGTCGACCAGCAGCCCCCAGACGTGGCCGTAGTCGACCTTGCCAACAAGGTCTTCGATGTCGACGCCGCGGTAACGCAGCGCGCTACCTTCCCTGTCCGGCTCGGCGATCTCCGTCTCGAAGGCGATCACACCTTCCAGACCGGGCTTGAAATCGCTTGTTTTCTCGGCCATCGAGTCCGGATCTCCGCTTCTGTCTCTTGGTCCCACCGGTTCTGTCTCTATGGTCCCGCCGGCGGCCCGTCCGCGTCCTGCCCCGTCGGTGCTGCTTCGTGGGTGCTGCCCCGTGGGTGCTGCTCCATCCGATCCTGCCGCGAGGCATCCCACCGCGCCAGGGCGCAGGTGCCCCGCGTGCCCCGCGATGCTCCATCCAACCCTGATCTGGAACCGACCGCGCACAGACCGATGCACTGGGCAACGCGAAACCCATAAAATATGACGTAAGTCACAACAGTTTTTTCATCATATTACTATTTATACGAATATGCCGAGAGCGGTGAACGGAAAGTTTGGTCAACTGAGATCATTCCGCGCTACGGTCGGGCCTCGTGCCTGGAACGCCTGACCGGCGGCAGTCACGCAGCGCGAACACGACGGGAGGATCATGGCGTTCGTCTTCATCAGTCATCGCGCGGCGGACATCGCATCCGCCGAACGGTTGGGCCGGGCGATCAGCGCGGCGGGGCACGCGGTGCACCTGGACCGTTGGGAGATACGCATCGGCGACACCGTGTCCATGTTCATGAATGAGACGCTCGCCGCCGCCGACTTTCTCGTGCTCGGATACTCCACGTTGGGAATCCACGCGCCGTGGATCGTCCAGGAATGGCTACCCGCACTGGCCGATGATCTCGCCGCCCGCGGTATCACCCTGGTACCAGCATTGCTGTCGGGGTCGTCGGGCGGCGACGCGCCATATCGGCTGGCTGGCCGGCGGTGCACCGACCTTACGGTTCCGCTGGGACCTCGGCGTCCGCGAGCTCCTGACCGAGCTCTCCTGACCAGGACGACGGACCCTGGCCCGGCGGGATCACCCTCGGGGCCGTCCCGCTGGCGCGCGCGGCCTGCCTGGCAGGATCGGGGCGTGGCCCCAGCCTCCGCTGCCGACGAGCCGCCGGTGGGCGGTCCGGATCCGGACGTCCCCGATCCGGACGTCCCCGATCCCGCCCTGCTCCGCCAGGGCTACCGCACCGGTCATCTGGAGCCGGAGCATCTCGCGCCGACCTGGGTCGAACAGTTCGCCGCCTGGTTCACCGACGCAGCCACCCCCGGGGTAGGCGTTCCGGAGGCCAACGCGGCCGTGTTCGCGACGGCATCCGCCGCCGGGCGGCCCAGTGCCAGGACCGTGCTGCTCAAGGGGTTCGACCAGCGGGGCTTTGTGATCTACACGAACTACACCTCGCGCAAGGGCCGTGAGGCTGCCGAGAACCCCTTCGGCTCGCTGGTCTTCCCCTGGTACGCCCTCGAGCGCCAGGTCGTCGTCATCGGATCGATCGAGCGCGTGAGCCGGGCCGAGACGGAACGCTACTTCCAGTCGCGTCCGCGTGGTTCGCAGCTCGGCGCCTGGGCCAGCCACCAGTCGACGATCATCGAGTCCCGTACGGTGCTCGACGACCGCGCCGCCAAGCTCGCGGCCCGTTGGCCCGAGGGCACCCGGGTGCCGACACCGGAGTTCTGGGGTGGGTTACGCATCGTGCCGGACATCGTGGAGTTCTGGCAGGGCCGCGCGGACCGGCTGCACGACCGGCTGCGGTACCGGCGGGTGTCGGTACCGGCCGACGGCGACGGCACGGACTCCGTCGTCCCGACCGCGGCCGGAGATCTCTGGGTCATCGAACGCCTCGCCCCCTGACCGTCACGGCAATCGCGCATCCGCCGGCCGGCGACACACCCGGAGACACCTTATTGACTCGGCCCGGCTTAGCGGTCTTCACTGACGTCCGTTCGCCGTTCGCCGTTCGCCGTTCGCCGCTCGCCGCTCGCCGCTCGCCGTTGAACCCATCGGATCCGCACTGAACGTGCCGGAACGATACTGAACGTACTGGGCCGGTGCTGAACGTGCCGGACTCAACGGACCCCATCGGACAACCACGAAACCGCGGCCGCGCCACCCAACAGTTCCGCTACGCCGGACCCGGCCTCCCGGGGACGAACGGCGCGTTGCTACCTTCTTGGCTGCAATCGCTCCTGCCCGCAATCAACGTGCTCGGCACACGTCGAGGAGACGGATTTATGCGTATCACCAGAATGCGTGCCGCGGTGGCCGGCGTTCTCGGCACGGCGACCATCGCACTGGCCTTCCCGGCGCTCGCCGAAACTCCGGAACCGTCGCCCACGGCCACAGCCACAGCCGTCACCCAGCCGAGCCCGTCCCCCCTCGTTGCCGACGCCCCGACGGCGACACCGAAGACAGAGCCGTTGGCCGGCGTGGACCCGACGGTGCCGTTGGCCGGCGTGGACCCGACGGCCGGCCCGACCGCCACTCCGAGCCTCGATCCGAGCGCCACGCCGAATGCCACGCCCACCGACGCCGCGGCCCTGATTCCGGGCGCGACGGCGGACGCGACGTCCTCCGCGAGCCCGATCAACGGCACCGGCAACCCGACACTCGACGGTTTCCTCGACCTGCTGCCCTTCGAGGTCCCGCTGGACAAGCAGATCAACAGCATCGACGACATGGACGTCAACCCGTTGTTCCTCACCTTCACCTGCGACGGCTCCGTCCCCTCCTGGAAACTGAAGAACACCGCGGACAAGGCCTTTGGATTCGGCTGGTTCGACACCAGCCTGCACGGCGGGATTCTGGACATCGGGCCGAAGCAGACCGTTGACGTCCCCTCGAAGGCGCTCGCGGTAATCGGCTCCCCCTGGGACGCCAAGACCAAGGTTCTGCTCGTGACCGTGCCGACGGTCGGTGTCTCCAACTGCACGGGCGGGTCGGCCCCGCTGCCGCTCGCACCGCCCGCTCCGCTACCCGTCGCGGTGCCCGCCGCCACGAGCGCCGTCCCGGCCGATCCGCACTACACGCGATGAGCTCCGGACCTGGTCCCAGGATGGCCGCGGGCGCCCTCGCGGCCATCCTGGGTGGCGTCGTGCTGACCAGCTGCGGCGACGGCGCCAGGAACGCCTCCACCGATCTCTCCCTGCAGGTGCGCAACCAGCTCGCCGCCGTCGCCGGGCTCGGCCAGGGAAAGAGCACCGTGGTCACGGCCGTGGGTGCCAGCGTCGACGTCTACAGCGCCCCGACTGACACCCAACCCTCCTCCACGCTGGCCAGTCCGAATGAGAACGGCGTCAAGCGGGTCTTCCTCGTCCAGGCCAAGCTGTCGGGATGGTGGCAGGTACTGCTGCCGGTGCAGCCGAACGGCAGCACCGGCTGGTTGAAGGCGGACCAGGTCGCCGCGTCCGAGACGTCGTACCGGCTGGTTGTCTCCCGCGGCAGGCACCGACTCCATGTGTTCAGCAACGGGACGCAGATCGCCGAGGAGCCGGTGGGGATCGGCACCGCCGACACCCCGACGCCGGGCGGGCGCTTCTATCTCATGGAGCTGCTCAAGCCGCGTGATCCGAACGGTCCGTACGGGCCGTATGCCTTCGGGCTTAACGGCTTCTCGACATCACTCAGCTCGTTCGGCGGCCACAAGCCGGTCATCGGCATGTACGGGACGAACGAACCAAAGCTCATCGGCAAGGACGTCAGCCACGGATGCATCCGCCTGAGCAACGACGCGATCACCAGACTCGCCCAGACCGTTCCCCTCGGTACACCGATCGACATCATCGCCTAGAAGAAGATCGGTAACGAGGCCCTTCCCGGCGGAGGATCGCCGGGGCCCGGGTGGGCTATGCATCCACCGAGGCGGACGGGCCCATGGCGGGACGGGCCGCCACGGCGATCCGCAGATCGTCGACGAATCCGGCGTAGACCTCGTCACGGCGGGCGGGATCTGCCCGTAGCACCGCACTGGGATGCAGCGTGGCGAGCAGCTGAGCCCCGGAGCCGGCCGGCCCGGGGAGCAGCCGGCCACGCATCTTCGTCACCCGGAACGACGGTCCGAGCAGCGACATACCGGCCGTAGCCCCCAGGATCACGACGATCGCCGGCCGAACGAGGTTGAGCTCCGCGGATAGCCAGGGACGGCACGCGGTGACATGCCGCGGGTCCGGGGTCTGGTGGATCCGCCGCGGGCCGTTGCCGGTGCGATACCGGAAGTGCTTGACGGCGTTCGTCATGTACACCTCGGCACGGTCGAGTCCCACCTCGCCGAGGGCCCGGTCGAGCAGCTTGCCGGCGGGGCCCACGAACGGCGCACCCCGCCGGTCCTCGATGTCGCCCGGCTGCTCGCCGACGAGGGCGAGCCAGCCGTGCGCGGGGCCGACCCCGAAGACCGTGCGGGTACCGGGCAGCTGCGCGAGGTCGCATCCCTGGCAGTCGGCGGCCGCCGCCGCCAGGGTCGGCAGGTCCGCCCGTGGTGGTATGTGTACGGGCTGCATGCTCATCCACCGATTCAACCGGACGGGCCCTCGCCCGTCCGCACGAGCCGCACGAGCCGCACGAGCCCTGGGAGACCCGGCGTGCCGGGACCCCGGTGCCGGGGGTGCGGGGCAATGCGTGGTACAGGGCGATGCGTGGTGCGGAGCGATGCGTGGTACGCGGAGATGCGTGGCGCGCCGTGCGTGAGCTGCCCTCCACATCCCACGCCGACGCGACCACCTCCGGCGGAGCCCGCCACTTCTCCGCCGGTCTTCGAGCGGGGGATCCTGCCCACGCATCCCCCTGCCCAGGATCAAGGGTGGCCAATCCACGGGACCACCCCGCAAAATAGCGGCGTGTCATCATTCAACTACACAGCGTTTGCTGTTGTGCTGTACGGGTGACGCTTGCCGTGGAGTGGGATCGGGGCTTCTCCGACGCATGGTCGCAAATCGCCGCGACAGCTCCGAAAGTAGGCCTCTTCCTCGCGATCTGTCTGCTCGGTTGGCTGTTGGTCCGGGCGGGTACGCGCCTCGTCACCCGGTTCACCGAACGCGCCGGCCTGGATCGGATCATCGATCGCGCCGGCCTGCCGCGGCTATTGCACCAGCCGGCCCAGAGCGTGCGGGCGAGCGGGCTCCGGGTGCTCATGGGCATCGGCCTGCTCGGCGTGCTGCGGATCGCGCTGGGGGTCTTCGGACCGAACACGGCCGAGGACACCGTGACCGATCTACTCGCTCTGCTGCTCCGCACCCTGCTCGCGACGCTGGTCATCATGATCGGGGTCGGCCTCGCCCGGGTCGTCCGGAC
The DNA here is from genome assembly GCF_977947065.1 of Frankia sp. CgJB1. Lineage (NCBI taxonomy): Bacteria > Bacillati > Actinomycetota > Actinomycetes > Frankiales > Frankiaceae > Frankia > Frankia sp. CgJB1. Next base: position 8,722 of record NZ_CDWTNB010000006.1, on the reverse strand, counting down.
CTTCGTCACGGAGGCACTACGCGACCTCGCGTACGGACGGGCGGCCGGCAACATCGTGGCCACCGTGCTCGTAGTCGCCTTCGGCAAAACGGGGTTGGACGAGGTGGGACTCGCGACGTCGGTCACCACACCGGTCCTCTGGGCGATCCTGGCCTCCCTCACCGGTGTGATCGTCGTCGGCGTGGGAGGCGGCCTCATTCGACCCATGCAGATCCGATGGGAGGAGATCCTCGAACACGTCGAGGACACCGCCGCCGAGGCTCGGGCGAAGTGGCACGATCGCCGCCCCACCACCTCCCCGGCACACGCGCCGGAACGGCCGCTGCCACCGCCGGCCGTCGCCTCGCCTCGACCCCCGATCCCGCCACCGGGCGAGGGGCCACTGTCCAAAACCGGCTCCTCCGAACGGCCTCCACCGTCTGCGGTGGACGAGCCCCCGCCGCCCGCCGGCCGACCGCTTCCGGGGGGACCCACGTAACGTGTGGTCCGTCCCCCACATCCCGGTCGCCGTCGGCCGGTGGGTGTGCGTTCGGCGAACTGCGGCGTGTTCGGGCCTCAGGTGGGGCACTCTGGGAGAGGACGGACGGTAAAAGTCGGTCGCTGACCTCGACCACGCATATCGCCCTGACCCGGACACCTGACCCAGCCAGGGGACCCTGCCAGATCGGTCCGCAGGTGGCCGATCCTCACGGCGGAAACCTCATCAACGTCACGAGTGGCGAGCGGAGGGACATCTCGGTGGACGAGCTCTCGGATATGGAGCGCTCCCGACTGCTCCTCGGCTGGCTGGCGGCGCGGCGTGCCGTGGACAACTGTCTGTCGGACCTGCTCGCCGCCGGTCCCGCCGGGGAGCGGCGGGTACGCGAGTCACTCGCTCTCGTGGGCGATCTGGAAAGCCGTGCCCAGGAGGCGTTCGACCGTTACCGCACGGCCGCGGAAAACACGGAGACACGATCATCGGGCCGCTGGGTGCCTTCCGACGCGGATCGTCCCAGACTCAATGTGGTCCGCACCCCCGAGGGCGATCTCGCTCGTAGTAGTTCGAACACGAAGAGCAATCATCGACACCGGTGACGCCCGGGGCGCTGGACGCGCGTCAGAATGGCCCTCGTGCCGGCCGTCCGTCGCCGCCGCGTCGCCGCGGTCTGGCTCCTCACCCTCCTGGTTCCCCTTCTGCTGACGACGTCCGGCTGCGGCGTGCTGGAGGGTCCCCGACGTGGTCATGTAGTCCTGGCCGCCACCCCGGCGCCCACCACGGGTCCCGATGCGTTCGAACGCTCCGGACGGGGCGCCCGCATCCGGATGACCCTGCCCCCGTCCGACGCCCCGAAGCCCTATCCCCTGCTCGTGGCGCTGCACAGCCTGCACTACGACGGCGCGGACCCCAAGCAGCACTGGGACCTGGACAACCTCGCCCGTGCCGCCGGCCTCGCCGTCGTGTACCCGGACGGCCTCAACAGGGCATGGAACGCTGGAACCTGCTGCGACACCGCCGTGATCAACCATACCGATGACGCCGGCTGGCTACGCGCGTTGATCGCGCATCTCAGCGAGCATTACCCGATCGACCGGAACAGGGTCAGCCTGATCGGTCTGTCCAACGGCGGCATGCTGGCCTACCGGTACGCCTGCGAACACGGGGACGAACTCGCGGGCATCGCCGTCGTGGCGGCCAGCCGTCAGGTGTCGGACTGCCGTCCGGGCGCCCCGCTGACCGTCGTGGTCGTCCACGGCGGGGCGGACGGCCATGTGCCCTACCAGGGGACCCTCTGGTCGCCGGTGCTGCGGACCGCGATCACGCCGGTCGAGGAGAGCATGATCCCGTTCCGGTCGGTGGATCGTTGCCCCGTCCCGAGCCGGCCTACGGACACTGTCCTCACGGATTCGACCGGCATGCCATGGCACGCCCCGGTGGCATCACAGTCCGCGCTGAGCGTTGGAACGGACGCGGACGTGGCCGCGCCCGTCGCCGTGCCCCCGGTGCCCCCGGCAAGCGGGCCGGCGCACCCTGCAAGCGCGCTGGTGAACGCCGCCCCGCGGGTCCTGATGCCGAGCGCCGTCCCGGGTGTGCCCGCGAATTCGACCACGGTGACGTCACCGGCCGTCGCCCTGCGCAAGGAGACCCCCTGTGCCTCCTCGGCCCGGGTCGTGCAATTCCTGCTGCCCGCCCTGGCCCACGGCTGGCCGGCCGTCTCCGGACCGGCCGCCTTCGCCACGGGCAGGGTGATCTGGAATTTGCTGGCTCCGGCCCGTTCCGCGCGGCCCGGCCCGCGGATGTGACCCGCGACGGCCAGCCGGCAGGGACGGATCAGGCCGGCGCGAACGAGGATCGCAGCGCGCCCATCAGCGTATTGAGCGACGCCAGGACGTCGGTCGACACTCGCGCGATGAGCACGTACACGGCACCGGACACCGACACCGTGCGCATGAGGTAAGAGACCCGCTGCCCCTCCCGGTCGTACGAGCCGACGAGTTCCTGGGTGGGCTGACCGCTGGTGTCCGTCGCCGGGCCGGAACGGTCCCTGGTCAGACCGGGGACCGTGTTGAACTCGGCGGACTGGACCTGCGTGAGCGCTGCCACCGGATCCTGCACCGCGACCCGGGCCACCCCGATCCTCTGCGGTCCGTACTCCGAGACGGTGCCGGGCTCGCCATAAAAGATGCCGGTGTTGTCGCGCCGCTGCTTCCACACCGGCGGGTGGGAGAAGGTGGCCTTCTGCACAGTGTCGGTGAACGAGGTCCAGTCCGCCGGCACCGCGATCTGGCCCGCGGCCGCCTGACCGCCAGCTGCCTTACCGCCGGCTGCCCCCGTGCTCGGGCTAGGCGCGGCCGCTGCGGGACCGCCGGACGATACTGCCGTCGGCGCCGGGGCCGCATTGGTGGCGGTCCGGCCGCTGGGCCGGACCGTCTCCCAGACGGCACCGGCCCCGACGCCCACCCCAAGTGCCACGGCCAGCACCACCAGGGCCACCCCGACCCGATGCAGGAAGGGCATGGTGTCGGAATCACGATCTCCCTGCCGGGAATCGCGAGCGTCGTCCTCGTCGGGGAAATCGACTGTGCCCGCGGCGGAGGTCAGGCCCCCTGAGCGACGCGCCGCGACCCGCTGGTCGGCGCCGAACCGCACCGGATTCGGCCGGCTCCGCCCCCCGCCCGGCGGGTAAGCCTCGGGTCGGTCGGGTCGACCGGACCGGTCAGGCCGATCAGGCCGACCGGGATCGGTGCGATCGGCACGGCGCCGGTCGAGTCCGAGGTCGTCGCCGGCATCCCTGCCGTAGGGCGTCCGCAGGCCTGTTCCACCGTCCCTCATTCCGGCGCCGCCGGTCGACGGACCGCCTGTAGGGGCACCGTCGGCCCGACGTGTCGGCATCGCCGTCTTGGCCCGCGGCAGACCGCCCTCATTCTGCCGATTCGGTCCACCTCGTGGATCCGACCTTCCATCGGTAGCCCATTCGGGTGGTTGACGCCCGGGTGCGGCTGCGGGAGCGGAACCAGGAACGACTCGGGACCGCCGGCCCTCGGTCCGAGCGGGCGGGACGAGCGCCCGGCGCATCGAGGTGCCGGTGGACGGCGAATCGGTATCCTCGGGCTGTATCGAACTGCCCTGATATGGATTGCCGTGGCTCGCCGGTACCGGGTGGTAGGGCCCGGTCACCGGTCCAGCGGCGTCATATGACCCGGTCGGAGGGCCGTAGCCGCTATGCTGCGGGCGCGGATCCGGCCCCGCTGGCTGATACGGCTCCATCGAGGGACTGCTACCGCCCCCCTGATAGTAGGGAGACTGCCGGTCGTCGTCCCACTCGGTCCGTCGCACACCGTCCGTCACCAGACGACCTCCGATCCCGAGCTCCGCTTGCGTCCGCCCGTCCCACCGCTGTACCACGGCGTTGCGTCGACGTTGCGCGAGCTTAGTTGATAGTAGCCCACCGAAGGCGTAAAGGGATCGGCCAGGTACCTCGCCGGTCACCCACTGATCTGCACCGATATCCTCCCATGTCATCAGGCACATATTTCAGGGGGGACGCCGCATGAAGGGCTTCAGGCAGTTTCTGATGCGAGGGAACGTCGTCGACCTGGCGGTCGCGGTCGTGGTCGGTACCGCCTTCACCGCAGTGGTGACGTCGCTGGTGAAGACCATCTTCACCCCGCTGATCGCCGCGATCTTCGGCAAACCCGACTTCTCGGCCCTCACCTTCACCATCAACGGCAGCATGTTTCGGTACGGCGAGTTCATCAACAGTATCATCGCATTCCTCTCAGTCGCTACAGTGATCTATTTCGTAGTAGTACTCCCCCTGAACACCATCAACGAGCGACGGACGCGGGGGCAGGTCCCGCCGGAGGAGGACCCAGTACTCACCGACGAAGCACGCCTGCTCACGGAAATCCGTGATCTACTGGCGGAACACCGTCCCACCGGCTGACCCAGCCGACCCGGGCCGACCCAGCGCGGCTCCACACCGCGCGGCTCCACACCGCGCGGCTCCACACCGCGCGGCTCCACACCGCGCGGCTCCACACCGCGCGGCTCCACACCGCGCGGCTCCACACCGCGCGGCTCCACACCGGATCGCTTACCCGAACGTTGGTCGGCATTCAGGAATCGCTCAGGCTTTCAAGGGAAAGTGCCTACCATGACACCGCGTCTCCCCTTCAGCAGTAGCGCCGAGGACGCCCCCAGGGGCGGCGGCAGGGAGGGGTCCGGCGCCGGGCATGACTTCCCCCCCTCCCCTTGGGCTCCGCCCATCGGCGGCGCGGCCGCGACACGAGCCGGCCAAGATCACCCGGCTGGTCCCGCCAGCTCCGAACCCGGCCTCCCGGCGGGCCCGCCTTCCCGTCCGCCCGGCTCGCCGTACAGCCAACCGCCGACGCTGGGGCCACCCTCCGGCCAGCATCCTCAGTATCCGAATCCCCATCCCCCGCATGGGGATCCTCGTCCGTATCCGGATTCTCCGTACCCGGCCGGGCCGTCCCAGGCCAGCCAGCCGCAGGCCGCGCTCTCCGCGGGAAGCCCGCCTCCGACGGCGTCGCCCGGCGGCCCGTGGGGACCGCCTTCAGGTCCGCCACCCGGTGGTCCCGCTGCCCCGAGAGCCGTGAACGGCGCGGCCGGCCCCGCGGGACCTCCCGCGGGCCCCCCGACCGGAGGGTATTCCTGGGGACCGCCATGGAGTTCTCCGAGCGGCGCCGGCTCGCCACCCACCCAGGACCTCTACGGCAACGAGACAACCATGGTCGCCTCGCCCCCTTGGCGCCGACGGCGGCTCGTCGCCGCCGGACTCGCCATCGCCCTGGTCTCGGCCGGTGTGGGTGGCGGTGTCGGAGCGCTGGTCGCCGACAACAACGGGGGGCAGACCATCGTCACATCCGCCGGTCTGCACAACACCGTGGACAGTTCCGGTGGAACGTCGCCCGCAGCCGCGAACACTGTGTCGGCCGCGGCGCAGAAGATCCTGCCGAGTGTCGTGACAATCTCCGAGGAATCGAGCAGCGAGTCAGGCACCGGCTCCGGCACCATCATCCGTTCGGACGGGCATATCCTGACGAACAACCATGTGGTCTCGGGTGCCGCGAATGGCGGCTCGCTGACGGTCACTCTGCAGGACGGTCGTACTTTCGATGCGCAGGTCGTAGGCACGGATCCGAGCTCGGACCTCGCGGTGATCAAAATCAATGCCACCGGTCTCACGGCGGCCACGTTCGGCAATTCCGACACGCTGAGCATCGGGGAACTGATGGTAGCGGTCGGCAGCCCGCTCGGGCTGAACGGCACGGTCACGTCCGGCATCGTCAGTGCCGTGCATCGCCCGGTGCGCACCGGGGATTCAACCGTGCGGGATCAGCAGAACACCGTGCTCGACGCAATCCAGACCGACGCATCAATCAACCCCGGTAACTCCGGTGGTCCGCTGGTCAACAGTCGCGGCGAGATCATCGGCGTGAACAGCGCGATCGCGACCGTGGGTGGTGGAAGTCCCTTCGGTGGCGGCCAGCAGTCCGGCAACATCGGCGTCGGTTTCGCTATTCCGGGCAACTATGCCGGGTCGGTGGCCACCGAGTTGATCTCTACGGGCAGCGCCCGACACCCGTACCTGGGCGTCAGCGCCTCCACCTCGGAGGAGAACACCCGCTCCACCGCCTCCAGCGGCAACGGTGCAAAGATCCGCTCCATGGTTCCGGGTGGACCCGCCGAAAAGGCCGGCCTTCGCGCCGACGACGTCATCACGAAGGTCGGCAACCGTGCTGTCAACGACGTCGACTCCCTCATCGCGGCGGTCCGGTCCCACGCCATCGGCGACGAGGTGGAAGTGACCTATACCCGTGATGGACAGAGCGGCACCGTCAAGGCCCGGCTCGCCCAACAACCACCAGCATCCTGAGCTATGTCCCGACCCGCAAGAAGCGTGGCGCCTTCCAGCGGAAGGCCGCGAATGGCCGGTCCGGTTCCGAACGCCAGTTCTGCCGAATTGGTGACAGATTTCGGCTTATACCCATTGAAGGCAGGTTCGTCCAGGGTGGATTGGTCCCGTCTCCGACGGGACATGGCCACCCTGCCGTGAGACCTACCAGGCAAAGTAACCAGCCGTAGTCGATGGGGATCAAAGTGCGACGACGTCAGTAGTCAAGCGTTATCGACTGTCGAATCGGCGACAACAAAATCTTCACGACGTTCACCCGCTGCGGGGGACGAACTTCTAGCATTGGGACTGCCTCACCGGGCTACCGATGGGGCGATGCCGGCCCGTTCCGGGGCCGCCGCTAGTCCCCGGGGAGAAGCTGAGTATGGACGACGACGCGGACCTGGTGGCCCGTGTCCGACGTGGTGACCGGCAGGCGTTCGACGATCTCTACGATCTGTACGCCGATGATGTCTTCTCGATGTGCCTGCTGATTCTGGGCGATCCCACCGTGGCCCGCGCAGCGGCCGGGACGGCGTTCGCCCTCGTCGCCCGCACTCGTCTAAATCCCCTGAGCGATCCCACCCGGCTGCGGTCCTGGCTACTCGAGCTTGCTCGAGGAAGCGCTCTGGCCTGGTCGGGATCGCCCTAGGCGCGCAGCATCCCGGTACCCCATGGAGTCTCGCCCGAAGAGCTCCTCACCGGTGCCGTGGTTCCGGCGCCGGCGAGTCTGCGGGTCGGCCTCGCGCGCACCTTCGATCGCGCCGCTGTCGCGGCTGTAGCCGCAGCCTCAGCCGCCAGTCGGCGGGCTGCGGCAGCGGCCCGCCGCGGCCGATACCGATACCGATACTAAGAGCGAAGTCGGCGAGACCACCAAGGAGACACCGAAGGTCAATCTCGTCAAGGTACCGACTGCTCCACCCAGCGGTGACAGGTACGCCGATGCCGAGAAAACCATCATCGCCGCCACCACGCACCCCACGCGTCTACTCCCGCTCATGCGCATGGACTCCGACAATGACCTCACCGACGCACCACAGACTCATACTGGCCGCGGCACCGCGGGATGGCGCAGGCGGTCGGCGGTGGCAGTCGCCGTGGTGACGGCCATTGCCGTCGCCGGCCTCACGGCGGTCATGAACTGGCCCACCTCCGATGCCCAGCTGCTGTCGGAGGACAGGCCGAATATCACGCAGGGGCAGGTGACGCAGGCGCCGACCCCGGACGCGGTACGTCCGCCCATGCCTGCGGCCGCACCCAGCAATGCGGCCGCGACGTCCTCGACAGTCGTCCCGACGGTCGCCGGAGCGTTCACCAGCCGGGCTGCGTCGCCCGGGGGCTTGGAACCACGCCTCATGGAGCCCATCGCGCGGCAGGTCAGCAAGCCCTCGCCCTCCGCCTCTCACCCGTCCCGACCCTGCTTTTGTCAAGACGCCTGCGGCACCGCCTCCGTCCTCGCCGTCCACCGCCCCGGCGCCACGCACGCCGACGACGGAGCCACCGACCACGACTCCTACACAGCCGCCGACCACGACTCCATCGTCAGCCAGCCAACCGCCGACGGCACCACCGAGCACCCCACCCTCGACGGCACCGACCGAGGTGGGCGCTCCGACGTCGACGTCCCCACCGAGTGGCAACCCCGGGAGCCCAAGTACCGGACCCGCTCCCAGCAGCTTCTCCACCGGAAGGACAAGTTCGCCCGACACAGGCGACTGGATCATCAATCCGATTACAATACCACTACCCATTTTCATCTAGTCTTTTCTCTAGTCCACATTGCACAACAATGTGGATACGGGCATACTCAAAAGATGCCAGATCGAGCAGGACGTTAAAAATCCCGAGATCCGCCGAGTGCCGATAGTAGGCCTGGAAGGGACTGCGGTTCGGTCCCGGACCCGTCGGCGCCATAATCACGCATTTTTCACTCGGAGTCCCCGGTCCTTGTTCTCAGCCAGTATGTCGAAAAGAAATATGCCGCAGAGTTACTCGCCGATGATGCTAGCACAAGTGGTTATCTCTCACGGAAGATCATCACCATGTTCTGGCTGTGCTCGCGTACTTGAAAGCCCGCACACTTGAAAGGATGACAGGAGCCACCCGAACACATGGTCGATTCTGCGTCACACTCGCCACGGAGTCAACCCCTACGCCCGTCGAGGAAGACCGCACCGCGGAACAGCGCATGGCTTGCGGCTGTGGCGACCACATACGCAAGCAAATGGAGTTCTCGATGTCGCCTCCGCCGACGATCTACGGATTTGCATTGAAATAACTTGATTATTTTATGTCGGGTCTACGGGAAGTGAACATGTAGTTCCACT